>DATKJN010000835.1:0-4300 GCA_035543655.1 Burkholderiaceae bacterium
CGATTGCGCTGACGCCCATCGCACCATGGCCGCGCGCACGCCCGCTTGGATTCGCCTGGTGTGCGCGGGCCTGGCGGCGTGCGCCATCGCGCATGCGCGCGGCGCCGACATCGCCGACACCCTCGGCCAGCGCATGCAGCCGTGCATGGTGTGCCATGGCCCCGAAGGGCGCGCGACCACGCAGGGCTTCTTTCCTCGCATCGCCGGCAAGCCGGCGGCCTATCTGTACCACCAGCTGATCGCGTTCCGCGAGGGCCGGCGCAGCAATTCGACGATGGCGTACTTCGTCGACCACATGACGGACGCCTACCTGCAGGAGATCGCAGACTACTTTGCCGGGCTCGACCTGCCCTACGCGCCGCCGCGCGCGGCCAACGCCACACCGACGCAGCTCGCGCGCGGCGAGACGCTGGTGCGCCACGGCGACCGTGCGCTCGGCGTGCCGGCGTGTGCGGCCTGCCATGGCGTGACGCTCACCGGCGCGCTGCCGGCGATCCCGAGCGTGCTCGGCCTGCCGCGCGAGTACCTGCAATTGCAGTTCGGCTCGTGGCGGGTCGGCGTGCGCCGCGCGCTCGCGCCCGACTGCATGGGCCAGATCGTGTCGCGCCTGACGCCGCAGGATCTGAACGACGTGGCCGCCTGGCTGGCGTCGCAACCGGTGCCGGCGAATGCCGCGCCGTCCGCGCAGATCACGCGCCCGTTGCCACTGTCGTGCGGCAGCGATCCTCACTGAGATGACCATGCGGGGGGTCGCTCGTTTCGCCGTCGTGCTGCTCGCGCTGCTGCTGATCGCGGGCGCGCTGGTGTGGTGGCTCAACGTGCGTGGCGAGGAGCCGATCGATGCCGCGCAGGCCGAGCCCGCCGCCACGCCCGAGCAGATCCGGCGCGGCGCCTATCTCGCGCGCGTCGGCAACTGCAGCGCATGCCACACCGACCGCGGCGGCGCGCCGTATGCCGGCGGCAAAGGCATCCCGACGCCGTTCGGCACCGTGTACGCGAGCAACCTCACGCCGGACCTGAAGACCGGCATCGGCAGCTGGAACGCGGCGCACTTCTGGCGCGCGATGCACCATGGCCGCTCGAAAGACGGCCGCTTGCTCTACCCGGCTTTCCCGTACCCGAGTTTCACGCTCGTCACGCGCGAGGATTCCGATGCGTTGCACGCCTTTCTGCGCAGCCAGGCACCGGTGCCGCAGCCGAACCGGCCGCACGAGCTGCGCTTTCCGTATCACTTGCAGGCCGCGCTGGCGGTGTGGCGCGCACTGTTCTTCGCGCCGCGCGCGTTCGAGCGACAGGCCAATCAACCCGATGCGTGGAACCGCGGCGCCTACCTGGTGCGCGGACTCGGCCACTGCGACGCCTGCCACGCGCCGCGCAACATCTTCGGCGCCACCCGCTCAGCGATCGAGCTCAGCGGCGGGCTGATCGCCGACCAGCACTGGTACGCGCCCTCGCTTGCCGACGGCGGCGAGGCCGGCGTGGCCGATTGGCCGCTCGACGACGTGGTGCAGCTGATGGGCCGCGGCCGCAGCGCACGCGGCAGCGCGATGGGTCCGATGGCCGAGGTGGTGTTTCGCAGCACGCAGCATTGGACCGACGCCGATCTGCGCGCGATGGCGATCTACCTGCAAACGCTGCCGCATCGCGCGCCGGCACCTCCCGCCAGCCGGCAAGCCACGCCCGAGGCGCTCGAGCTGGGCCAGCGCCTCTATGCGCGCGAGTGCGCGCGCTGCCACGGCGAGCGCGGCGAAGGCCAGGGACCGTATCCGGCGCTCGTGAACCACCGCACCGTGACGATGGGGCCGCACACCAACCTCGTGCGCGTCATCGTCAACGGCGGCTTTCCGCCCACCACCGCCGGCAACCCGCGACCGTACGGCATGCCGTCGCTGCTGCTTGGCGACGACGAGGTCGCCGCGATCGCGTCGTACGTGCGCGGCGCATGGGGCCACCGGGCGCCAGCCGTCACCGCACTCGAGGTGCGCGACCTGCGCTGAGCGCCTAGCGCGGCGCGGCCTGGTGGCGGAAGGTGTAGTGGCCGACCTCGCGCTCGCCCGCTGCATCCACCGCGAGCAGACGCACCACCATCTCGTGCGACGGCAGGCCGCGCACCTCGGTCAGCTTGGGCGCGAACAGCACCTCGCCGCGCGCAGCATCGAACGGAATGTCTTTCAAGCGCGACTGCTGCCCCGGCGCGAACGACCGCGCGAACACGGCATCGAGCCGTGTCACGCCCAACAACGGCGCGCACAGGTGCGACACCAGCAGATCGTCTTCCGGCGCCACGCCACACGTCACGCTGCCGTTGTGCGGCACCCGGTACTCGCGCACGCGCCGACCCGCGGACTTCAGGCGCTCGACGAACGGCGCACTCAGCATCGACGGCACCGCGCCGCCGCGGAACGCCTCTTTCACGCCGCGCGCCAGCGCCACCACCTCGTCGAGTGCGTTGCCGCAGGCGTCGCATTGCATCAGGTGCGCGTCGATCGCCTCGGTGGCCGCGGCATCGGTGTCGCCGAGCCAATAGTCAACGAGCGCTTCCCACTCGGGATGCAGAAGCACGCCCGCACCGCTCATGCTGCCCTCCGGCTGTCGACGCAACGCCGCAACTGGTGCAGGCCGCGATGGCGGATCACGCGCACGTTGCCGGCACTCAGCCCGAGCGAGCGGCCCACCGCGTCGGCACTCTGCTCGTCGTAGAAGCTCATCACCAGCACCGCGCGCTCGCGTTCGGCCAGTCGCTCCAGGCAAAGCGCGACGCGCTCGTGGTCGAGGCGCGGCGCCACCTGGATGTCGGCGATGGGCAGGTCATCGGCATGGCGCTGCAGGATCTCGGCGCGCCGGCGCTGGCCGCGCAGCAGATCGGTCACCGTCATGCGACAGGCACCGAGCACGAACGACACGATGCGCTCGGGCGCATTGATCGCGTTGGCACGCAGCTTTTCGATCGCCATCGCCATCACGTGCTGCATCAGGTCGTCGGCGAGGTGGTCGTCGCGCAGATGGCGCTGGCCGTAGCGGCGCACCCGCGGCGCCAACAACCGGTACAGCTGCGCCTCGGCCTCGGCGCGAGCCGGGTCGGCGGGTGCGCCCGCGATGCGCTGCGCCAGCCGCGCCTCGGGCGTGTCCGACAGGTCGGTGACCAGGGCTTCCACGGCGGCAAGCATAGCCAAAGCGCGGCGTGCAAAAAGAAGGCTGTAACGCCCACCCGGCTGGCGACACAACCGGGCTCCAACCTTCTGAGGAGAACACGAATGATCACCGATCCCCAGACCGGCACCAACGTGCACGAGGTCGCCGACGGCATCTACCGCATCAACACGCCCATCGTGCTGCCCGGCGCGATGGCGTTCAACTTCAACCAGTACCTGCTGGTCGACGACGAGCCGCTGCTGTTCCACACCGGCCCGCGCCAGCTGTTCGCTCACGTGCGGCAGGCGGTCGCCGCGGTGATGCCGGTCGAGCGGCTGCGCTACGTGGGCCTGTCGCACGTGGAAGCCGACGAGTGCGGCTCGATCAACGACTGGCTGCGCGTGGCGCCGCAGGCCCAGCCGCTGTGCGGCCAGGTGGCGGCGCTGGTGTCGATGAACGATCTTGCCGACCGGGCTCCGCGCGCCATGGCCGACGGCGAGGTGCTGTCACTCGGCCGCCACGAGGTGTCGTGGTTCGATGCCCCGCACGTGCCGCACGGCTGGGAATGCGGCTTCCTGATGGAGCGCAGCACCCGCACGCTGTTCTGCGGCGACCTGTTCACGCAGGGCGGCGAAGGCGCCGTGCCGGTGACCGAGGCCGACATCCTGGGCCCGAGCGAAGCATTTCGCCAGCCGATGGACTACTACGCGCACGCGCCGCACACCCGCGCGGTGCTGCACAAGCTGGCCGCGGCCGAGCCGCGCACGCTGGCGTGCATGCACGGCAGCGCGTGGCGCGGCGACGGCGCGCAGCTGCTGCGCCATCTGGCCGAGGCGGTGGCGCCTTGAGGCGCCGCTCAGTGCGGCGCGCTGCGCTGGAACACGCGCAGCGAACGTTGCAGCGCCTGAGCGGCGTGCGTGTCGGGGCAGTACAGCACCAGCGACTGGTTGCCCAGGCCGAGCGCCGACAGCAGCACGATGCCGTGCTGCGCGCGCGCCGCCGCGAGTTCGGCGTCCCATGCGCCGCTCCACACGCAAGCGACCGTGTTGGCACAGGTCAGCGTGAGGCGGGCGTCGCGGCGGTAGCTGCGCCCCGCCGAGCCCTGCTCGGCGTAGTGAATGCCGACGTTGCCGAGGAAGAACACGCGCACCTCGCGCGGCCCGGCGCG
>DATKJN010000836.1:0-4113 GCA_035543655.1 Burkholderiaceae bacterium
CGTGGCGCGCGCTCAGGCGCTGGTAGTAGTCGACCATCTCGTCGGGTGAGAAGATCGGATCGGCCAGGCCGTGCGCGAACAGGAGCTTGCCGTTGCGTTCGCGAAAGCCGGCGAGCTCGATGTCGTCGCCGGTGTTGAACATCCATGCGTGTGCATCGAGACGGGCCGGGTCGCGATCGAAGTCGAAGTTGAACACCGTGAGCGAACGGTCCGGCGGCGTGACGAAGTAGCCCTGCAGCGCGTCTTGCATCAGCACCACGTGGCGCGAGTTCGGCGCCGCGGTTGCCGAGTTGCCGAGCTTCCAGTTGCGCCAGTCGTTCTGCGGGTGGCCGATGCCCGGATCCCACGGCCAGGTGAAGTACAGCTTGCGGCCGGAAGAATCGGTGGGGCCGGCGAACATCTTCTTCAGCGCGCCCACTTGCATCGGCGACAGGCAGTCGGGCGCCTTGGCGTTGCTGCTGCACATCAACGTGCGCGGGTCGAAGCGGCACGCGGCGGGGTTCGACACCAGGCCGTCGGCGGCGCCGTCTTGCGCATCACACGCATCGAGGATGCCCTTGCGCAGCAGCGCGAGGTCGCCATCGCTGAGCGCCTGGCTGACGATCGGCTTGCGGTCGGCGCTTTGCGGCGCGATGGCCGCCAGCGCCTGCGTGTCCCACGCGGCGGCGATGGTCGCGCCCTTGGACACGCGCATCGCCGGCGCCATCGCGATCACGCCGTCGAAGTACGACGGAAAGCGCTGCGTGAACATCATGCCCTGGCGGCCGCCACCGGAGCAGCCGATGAAGTACGAACGCTCGGGCGCTTTGGAATAGAAGCGCCGCACGATCTCCTTGGCGGCGACGGCCACCTTGTCGTGCGCGCGGTAGGCGTTGTCGACACGCGCCACCGGATCGAAGCCGAAGCTCGCATCCGGACCCTGATGGCCGGCGTCGGTGGTGACGACCGCGAAGCCGCGGTTCAGTGCATAGCCGGGCGCCGCCTGCGGTCCGACCGCCGGGCGCACCACGCCGTCGTTGCCGCCGCCGCCCTGGTACAGGAAACGGCCGTTCCATTCGCGCGGCAGGCGCAGCTCGAAGCCGATGTGGTACGGCTTGCCATCGACCCCGGTGCGCGGCTCCATGCGCCCGGTGAGCTTGCAGTGCGCGGCGAGCATCGGGCCCGTGCCGACGCTGGGCGGACGCACGGTGTTGGCTTCGACGGCCACCGCTTCGGTGATCTGCACGCCGGCCGGCACGAGCGTGGACGCATCCGTGCCGCAGGTTCCCGCAGCGGCCGCCGCGGACGGCGGCGACGCGGTGTTCTGCGCGCAGGCCACCAAGCCCAGCGCGATGGCGGGCAGCACAAACACGGTTCTCATGGTCGTTGGCTCCTCGTTATCGCGAGCGTGCCACAGCGCCGCGGTGGCCGTCGGGCCATCACGCCGATCGGCGGGCCACCAGCGTGTGCGCCAGCGTGATCGAGGCCGGTACTTCGCCCTTGATGCGACGCAGCAGCAGGCGCATGGCCTGCTCGCCGAGCTCGCGCCGCGGTTGTGCGATGGTGGTGAGCGAGGGCTCGAAGATGCTGGCCAGCGGCACGTCGTCGAAGCCGACCACGGCAAAGTCTTCGGGCACGCGCAACCCGGCCGCGAGCGTGGCCTTGATCGCGCCGACGGCGAGCGTGTCGGACACCGCGAACACGGCGCTCGGCGGCTGCTCCAGCGCGAGCAGGCGGCGCGCCGCGAGCTCGCCCAGCGGATGTTCGATGCCGCCGACGATCTGGATGTACTCGGGCCGCTCCTGCAGACCGGCGTCGCGCAGCGCGTCGCGATAGCCGTCGCGGCGCTGGCGTGCGTAGAGGTATCGCTCGTCGCTGTTGATGAACGCGATGCGGCGGTGGCCCTTGGCCAGCAGGTACAACACCGCGTCTTTCGCCGCCAGGCGATGGTCGATGCTCACGTGCGGGATCTGCTCGTCGGGCACGAATTCCGAGCATGCCACCCACGGCAGCGTGCGCACCTCTTCGCTCACCATCTGCTGCGAGGTGAATGGATCCATGCAGATCACGCCGTCGTACATGTGGTGCGTGAGCATCTGCGCCACCGCACGCTCGCGCGCTTCGCTCGAACCGGTGTCGCACAGCAGCAGCTCGTAGTCGTGCTCGCGCGCGCACGCACCCAGGCCACGCACGATCTCGGCGTAGTACGGGTTGGCGAAGTCGGGTACCAGCGCCAGCACCATGCGCGTCTGCGCGGTGCGCAGCGACCGTGCGGCCACGCTCACCCGGTAGTTGAGCGACTGCATCGCCGCCTCGACACGCGCACGTGTGGTGCCGCGCACCGACGGATGACCGTTCAGCACGCGCGACACCGTGGCGGTCGACACCCCGGCGATGCGCGCGACATCGGCAACTCCGACCATGACCTCGCGAATGGAATGGATTGCGGCGAGCGTAGCACGCGGCCTTTCATCGCCGGTGCCGACGCCGGGGGGTTTTCCCTCGGCAAGTGGTCGAATGGAATGGATTACATTGCACCGCATGGGTCTCGCAGTCGGCTTCGACGGCGTCGGCAAGACGTTCGGTGCAGTGCGCGTGCTGCACGACGTGACTTTCGAGCTGGCTTCGGGTCGTGTGGTCGGCCTGCTCGGCGAGAACGGCGCGGGCAAGTCCACGCTGATGAAGATCCTCGCTGGGTATGAAGGTGCGACCGAGGGCCGCGTGACGGTCGACGGACAGCAGCGACACTTCGCCGGCTCGCGCGAGGCCGAGACCGCCGGCATCGTGCTGATCCACCAGGAGTTCAACCTCGCCGAGGACCTGACGATCGCCCAGAACATCTACCTCGGCCACGAGATGCGAAGGCGCAGCGGCCTGCTCGACGACGATGCGATGCGGGTCGGCGCACAGCAGGTCCTGGACCAGGTGGGTCTGAAGCGCCATCCCGACACGCCGGTGCGTGAGTTGATCGTCGCCGAGAAGCAGCTGGTCGAGATCGCCAAGGCGCTGGCGCGGCGCGCGCGCCTGCTGATCATGGACGAGCCCACGGCGACCTTGACGCCGGGCGAGACCGAAGCGTTGTTCGCGCTGATGAAGCGCCTGCACGCCGAAGGCGTGACCATCGTCTACATCTCGCACAAGCTCGACGAGGTCGAGCGCGTGACCGAAGAGGTGATCGTGATGCGAGACGGCCGCTTCGTGGCGCGCGCACCGACCGCCACGCTGACGCGCCATCAGATGGCCAATCTGATGGTGGGCCGAGAGCTGTCGGACCTGTTCCCGCCGAAGGATCCGGCGCCCGACGCGAGCGTGGCGCCGCTGCTCGCGGTCGAAGGTCTCGAGGTGCCCGGTTGGGCCGAGGGCATCGCTTTCGATGTGCGGCCGGGCGAGATTCTCGGCTTCGCAGGGCTCGTCGGCGCCGGGCGCACCGAGTTGTTCGAGGGCCTGCTCGGTTTGCGGCCGCACCGCGTGCAACGCGTGACACTGAACGGCCGCACGGTGCACATCCGCTCGCCGCGCGATGCCGCCGATGCCGGCCTTACCTACCTGAGCGAAGACCGCAAGGGCAAGGGCCTGCACGTGGACCTCGGCCTGCGAGAGAACCTCACATTGATGGCGCTGCAGCGTTACGCCAGGCCGTGGCTCGACCCGCAGCGCGAGCGCTCGGCGTTGACCGAAGCGGTGCAGCACTTCGGCATCCGGACCGGCAGCACCGAGATCCGCGCGGCGTCGCTGTCGGGCGGCAACCAGCAGAAGCTCGCGCTCGCCAAGGTGCTGCACCCGCAGCCGCAGGTGGTGGTGCTCGACGAGCCGACGCGCGGCGTCGACGTGGGCGCCAAGCGCGACATCTACTTCCTGATCCAGCAGCTCGCGCGCGAAGGGCGTGGCGTGATCGTGGTCTCGTCGGAGCTGATCGAATTGATCGGGTTGTGCCACCGCGTGATCGTGATGCGCGGCGGCCGCATCCAGGCCGAGCTGTCGGCGGCGCAGTTGAGCGAAGAAGAACTGATCGGCCATGCCACAGGCACGCGCCACTGACACCCAGGCAGCCGCCACCGGCGCCAGAGGCGTCTGGGGACGCCTGCACGGATTCGGCCCGATCGTCGGGCTGGTGATCCTGTGCATCGCCGGCAC
>DATKJN010000837.1:0-8251 GCA_035543655.1 Burkholderiaceae bacterium
GCAGCCACCTTCGTCGGTCATCCGCTCGCCGATGCAATTCCGCTCGAGCCGCCGCGCGCCGCCAGTCGCGCGGCGTTGGGCCTGGCCGACAGCGATGTCGTGGTCGCGGTCATGCCCGGCAGCCGGCGCTCGGAGATCCAGGCCAACGGTCCGGCCTTTCTGCAAGCCGCCGATCGCATGCACGCACAGCGGCCGGACCTGCGCTTCGTGCTGCCGGTGGCACCCGGGCTGCGTTCGTTGGTAGAACCGCAGGTGGCGCAATGGGCGCGCCGTGTGCCGATCGCGTTGCTCGACGGTCAGTCGCACGAGGCCCTCGCGGCATGCGACGTCACGCTGATCGCCAGCGGCACGGCCACCTTGGAGGCGGCGCTGTTCAAGCGGCCGATGGTGATCGCCTACCGCATGAACGCGCTGTCGTGGCAGATCATGAGGCGCATGCGCCTGCAGCCGTGGGTCGGCTTGCCCAACATCCTGTGCCGCGAGTTCGTGGTGCCCGAGTTGCTGCAGCACGACGCCTCCCCGCAGGCCTTGGCCGCGGCTGTGATGCAATGGCTGGATGCGCCAGCGCGCCGCGACGCGTTGACGACCCGTTTCACCGAGATCCACCACCTGCTGCGACGCGACACCGCGCGCACCGCCACCGATGCGATCGCGAAAGTTCTTGCTCGCTGAACAAATGGGCCTCGACTGGCATCGGCCGGGCCTGATGGCCGGCGTCGACGAGGCCGGCCGTGGCCCGCTGGCAGGCCCGGTGGTGGCAGCCGCGGTGATCCTCGATGACGACAAGCCGATCGATGGGCTGGCCGATTCCAAGGTGCTGACACCGGCGCGGCGCGAGGAGTTGTTCGAGGAGATTCGCGCTCGCGCGCTGGCGTTCTGCATTGCGCAGGCCGCGGTCGAGGAGATCGACACCATCAACATCCTGCAGGCGACCCTGCTGGCGATGCGTCGTGCGGTCGAGGGGCTGCGGCTGATGCCGGTGCGCGTGCTGGTCGATGGCAACCAGCTGCCGATCCTGCGCGTGCCGAGCGAGGCGATCATCCAGGGGGATGCGAAGGTGGCGGCGATCTCGGCTGCCTCCATCCTGGCCAAGGTGTATCGGGACCGCCTTTGCGTCGACGAGATGCACCGCTGCCATCCGCAGTACGGTTTCGATGCCCACAAGGGCTATGCCACGCCCGAGCACTTGCAAGCGCTGAAGGAACACGGTGCCTGCATGGCCCATCGACGCAGCTTCGCGCCGGTGCGCGAGGCACTCGAAGGCTCGTGATCCCACCGCGCAGCCGCATCGCCTCGCGCGACAACGCGCTGCTGGTGCAGATCCGCAAGCTGAATGCATCGTCCGATGCTTACCGCAAGCTCGGGGCGGTCTGGCTCGAAGGCGATCACTTGATCGGCGCGGCGCAGGCTCGCGGATGGCGCATCGGCGACGCGCTGGTGTCCGCCGCCCGTGAAGCCGATCCGGCGTTGCAACCGATGCTGCGACACGCGCAACGCGTGCGTGTGGTCGACGACAAGCTGTGGTCGGCGCTGGGCTCGTTGTCATCCAAGGCGCCGATCGCCGGCCTTGCCGCTTGGCCCGGTGCGGGCACGATCGACGCACGCCTGCCGACCGTCGTGCTCGACCGGGTGCAGGATGCCGGCAACCTGGGCAGCATCCTGCGCAGTGCGGCGGCGTTCGGCACCACGCAGGTGATTGCACTGAAGGGTTGCGCGGCGCTGTGGTCGCCCAAAGTGCTGCGCGCCGGCATGGGTGCGCACTTTGCGTTGAACTTGGTGGAAGGGGTGGACGCGAACGCGCTCGATGCATTGCACGTGCCGCTCGTGGCGACCAGCCCGCATGCCGCGCGCTCGATCGTCAGCGCGGCGCTGCCGTCACCGTGCGCGTGGGTGTTCGGTCACGAAGGGCAGGGCGTGGCGCAGGCGCTGATCGAGCGCTGCGTGCTCCAGGTGACCATCCCGCAGCCCGGTGGCGAGGAGTCTCTCAACGTTGCGGCCGCTGCTGCCGTTTGCCTGTACGAGTCGGCGCGCCGCGCTCAGTAGATCAAACGATCGGGTCGGATGTCGCGCAGGATCGTCGTGGCGATCTCCTCGATCGACTTGTGCGTCGAGCTGAGCCACGAGATGCCCTCACGCTTCATCATCGCCTCGGCCTCCCGCACTTCCATGCGGCAGTTGTCGAGTGCGGCATAACGCCCGCCCGGGCGGCGCTCGTGGCGAATTTGCGCCAGCCGCTCGGGGTCGATGGTCAGGCCGAAGCACTTGCGCTTGTGCGGCACCAGGCTCTTGGGCAGTTCGCCGCGCTCGAAGTCCTCCGGGATCAGCGGGCAATTGGCTGCCTTCACGCCGTGCTGCATCGCCAGGTACAGCGAAGTCGGTGTCTTGCCGCAGCGGCTCACACCCACCAGGATCACCTCGGCGCCCTCGAGGTCGCGCGACGACTGGCCATCGTCGTGCGCGAGCGAGAAGTTGATGGCCTCGATGCGCTCGTTGTACTCGTGGCTCTTGGCCACCTCGGAGAAACGGCCGACCCGATGGTTGGACTTGACCGCCAGCTCGCCTTCGAGCGGCTCGATGAAGGTGCGGAACATGTCCAGCACGAACCCCTGGCAGCGTTCGTGCGTCAGCACGTCGCGCACTTCATCGTTGACCAGCGTCACGAACACGAGCGGCCGCCGGCCTTCGGCCTGCGCGATCGAATTGATCTCGCCCACCACCACGAGAGCCTTTTCGACCGAGTCGATGAACGGCCGCCGCACGTGGCGCGGCCGGATCGGAAACTGCGCCAGGATCGAGTTGCCGAAGGTCTCCGCGGTGATGCCGGTGCCGTCGGAGACGAAGAACACGGTGCGGTTGGCCAAGGCGTCTCCGAGATCGGGGGGTCGGTGAGAGGGGGATTGCAGGGCAGGTTGGATCATAGGCTCAGGGGCAACCCGTAGAATCGCCCCGAGCCAAGCCCGATGACGCTGCCATGAGCCCCCACAGACACACCAGAACCACCGCCAAGGCCTGCGGTTGCGCTCGCGTCGACACCCGGACGGCACCGATTCTTCACCTTCACGGAGCTCTCCCATGTCATCGACGTCTTTGGCGACCGCCCTGGTCGTACCGCTTGACCAGCTGAGGATGACGGATGTCGAGGTGGTTGGCGGCAAGAACGCCAGCCTAGGCGAGATGATCAGCCAGTTGGCCGCCACAGGCGTGCGCGTGCCGGGCGGCTTTGCCACCACCGCGCATGCATTCCGCGAGTTCCTGAAGCACGGCGGCCTGACCGAGCGCATCAACAACCGGCTTGCCAAGCTCAACGTCGACGACGTGAAGGCGCTGGCCGAGGCGGGCGCCGAGATCCGGGCCTGGATCAGCGATGCCGCGCTGCCGCCGATGCTCGAGGCGGCAATCCGCTCGGCGTTCGCAACCTTGTCCAGCGATGACAAGGAAGCGTCGTATGCCGTGCGCTCGTCGGCCACCGCCGAAGACTTGCCCGATGCCTCGTTTGCCGGTCAGCAGGAGACCTTCCTCAATGTGAGCGGCATCGAAGACGTTCTGCACCGGATCAAGGAGGTGTTCGCGTCGCTGTACAACGACCGTGCCATCAGCTACCGCGTGCACAAGGGCTTCGCGCACAACGACGTGGCGCTGTCGGCGGGCGTGCAGCGCATGGTGCGCTCCGACCTCGGCAGCGCCGGCGTGCTGTTCACCATCGACACCGAGTCGGGCTTCGACGAGGTGGTGTTCATCACCTCGGGCTACGGCCTCGGCGAAACGGTGGTGCAGGGAAGCGTCAACCCCGACGAGTTCTACGTGCACAAGCCGATGCTGCGCGCCGGCAAGCAGGCCATCATCCGCCGCTCGCTGGGCTCCAAGCTCCAGCGCATGGAATTCGCGTCGCCGCAGGCGAAGGCCGAAACCGGCAAGCTCGTCGTCACCGTCGACACGCCACCCGAACAGCGCAACCGCTATTCGTTGAGCGACGACGACGTGCTCCAGCTCGCGCGCTACGCGCTGGTGATCGAGCAGCACTACAAGCGGCCGATGGACATCGAGTGGGGGCGCGACGGACGCGACGGCAAGCTCTACATCCTGCAGGCACGGCCCGAGACGGTGAAGAGCCAGGCGCAGGTCGAGCACCGCTACAAACTCAAGGGCCACGGCACCGTACTGACCGAGGGCCGTGCAATCGGCCAGAAGATCGGCACCGGGCGTGTGCGCGTGGTGCATTCGTCGAACGACATGGACCGTGTGCACCCGGGCGACGTGCTGGTCACGGAGATCACCGATCCCAATTGGGAGCCGGTGATGAAACGCGCCGCCGCGATCGTCACCAACCGCGGCGGACGCACCTGCCACGCGGCCATCATCGCGCGCGAGCTCGGCATCCCGGCCGTCGTGGGCTGTGGCGACGCGACCGACAAGCTCGCCGATGGATCGCTCGTCACGGTGTCGTGCGCCGAAGGCGATACCGGCTACATCTACGAGGGACTGCTCGAGACCGAAGTCACCGAGGTCAAGCGCGGGCAGATGCCGTATTGCCCGATCAAGCTGATGATGAACGTGGGCAACCCGAGCCTGGCGTTCGAATTCGCGCGCATTCCGAACTCCGGTGTCGGCCTGGCACGCCTGGAGTTCATCATCAACACCAACATCGGTGTGCACCCGAAGGCGATCCTCGACTACCCCAACGTCGACCCCGAGCTGAAGATCGCGGTGGAGTCGGTGGCGCGCGGTCATGCCTCGCCGCGCTCGTTCTATGTCGACAAGCTGATCGAGGGCGTGGCCACGATCGCCGCCGCGTTCTGGCCCAAGCCGGTGATCGTGCGGCTGTCCGACTTCAAGTCCAACGAGTACAAGAAGCTGATCGGCGGCTCGCGCTACGAGCCCGACGAAGAGAATCCGATGCTCGGTTTTCGCGGCGCGTCCCGCTACATCAGCGGCGACTTCGGCGACGCCTTCGCGATGGAGTGCGAGGCGCTGCGCCGCGTCCGCGGCGAGATGGGTCTGACCAACGTGGAGATCATGGTGCCTTTCGTGCGCACGGTGCGGCAGGCCGAACGGGTCAACCAGCTGATGGCCGACCGCGGCCTGGTGCGCGGCAAGGACGGGCTGCGCGTGATCATGATGTGCGAGGTACCGAGCAACGCGATCCTGGCCGACCAATTCCTGCAGCACTACGACGGCATGTCGATCGGCTCCAACGACCTGACGCAGCTCACGCTGGGCTTGGACCGCGACTCAGGCCACGAGCAGCTGACCGGCGACTTCGACGAGCGCGACCCTGCGGTGCGAGCGATGATCTCGCGCGCCATTGCCGCCTGCCGCGCCACCGGCAAGTACGTGGGCATCTGCGGCCAGGGCCCGAGCGATCACCCGGATTTCGCCGACTGGCTGGCAGCCGAAGGCATCGTGTCGATGTCGCTCAACCCCGACACCATCGTCGAGACCTGGCAGCGCCTGGCGACCGCGAAGTAGGGCATCCGGTCCGCACCGCAGCGGCCGCCGGTGCCGACCCGGGCGGCGGGTGCGCCGTCGTTGGCTATAATCCGCAGCTTTCCCTTGCCGCACCCCACCCGCTGACGCACCCGGGGGCGGCTTCATGTGGGCTGGCGCGTCCCTGCGCTGGTCACCCACGGAAACCACAAGGAGTTGTCATGCGTCACTATGAAATCGTGCTCCTGATCCATCCGGATCAGAGCGAGCAGGTTCCAGCCATGCTGGAGCGCTACAAGGCACTGGTCACCGCCGGCGGCGGCAAGGTGCACCGGGTCGAGGATTGGGGCCGGCGCCAGCTGGCCTACATGATCCAGAAGCTCGCCAAGGCCCACTACCTGTGCCTGAACATCGAGTGCGAGCAAAACGCGCTCACCGAGCTGGAGTCGGGCTTCCGCTTCAACGACGCTGTGCTGCGCCACCTCACGGTGGCCAAGAGCAAGGCCGAGACCATCCCGTCGGTGATGATGAAGGCCGTCGAGAAGGAAGAAGCCCGCAAGGCGGCTCAGCAGGAGACCAGCAACTGAGCCTGCGTGTTCGCCGCCGCCCTCGGGTGCCAGTGTGAACCGTTTGGTGTTGTCGGGCCGATTGATCGAACGCGGCATCCTGCGTCATACGCCGGCCGGACTGCCAGCGCTGGAATTCAAGCTCGAGCATCAATCGGAGCTGTCCGAAGACAACCAGGTGCGCAAGGTGTCGCTGCAGATCAGAGCCATTGCAATCGGTGCCATCACCCCGGGACTGGCGGCCTTGGCGCTCGGCGACTCGAGCACGTTTGCAGGCTTCCTGTCGGGCACGCGCAACGGGCGCGGCCTTCTGTTTCACGTCACGTCGGTCGGTTGAACGACGCGGCATCACCGAATCATCGATTTTCATTCTTAAGCGAGGTGTCCCATGCCACCACCCAGAGGTAAAGGCAAGTTCTCCAAGGATCGCAAGCCCAAGCGCAACCAGCAGTCGCTGCTGTTTCGCCGCAAGCGCTTCTGCCGCTTCACCGTGGCGGGCGTCAAGGAGATCGACTACAAGGATGTCGACATCCTGCGCGACTTCGTCGGCGAGAACGGCAAGATCACGCCAGCGCGCCTGACCGGAACGCGCGCGTTCTACCAGCGTCAGCTGACCACGGCCATCAAGCGCGCGCGGTTCCTTGCGCTGATTCCGTACTCCGACCAGCACCGCGTGTAAGGGGTACGCCATGCAAGTGATCCTGCTGGAAAAGATCGCCAACCTGGGCAACCTCGGCGATGTGGTCAAGGTCAAGGACGGCTTCGCCCGCAACTACCTGATCCCGTCCAAGCGCGCTCGGCGCGCCACCGACGCGGCGATCAAGGAATTCGAAACGCGCCGGTCTGATCTGGAGAAGGCTGCCGCCGACAAGCTGACCGCGGCGCAAACCGTGGGCGAAAAGCTTGCCGGACAGACCGTCACCGTTGCGCAGAAGGCTGGCGTCGATGGGCGTCTTTTCGGCTCGGTGACCAACTTCGACATTGCCGAGGGCCTCAAGAAGCTCGGCTTCGAAGTTCAGAAGTCGCAGATTCGTCTGCCCAACGGCCCGCTGAAGATCGTGGGGGATCACCCGGTTTCGGTGGCGCCACACACCGACGTGGTGGTCGACATCACGGTGCGCGTGGTGGCCGAGGCCGAGTAGCGGAGAGTCTTGGTCGCCAAACGGGCCGGTTCGACCGGCCCGTTTGCTCTTTCGAGCTGAAGTTGTGCGCTGCTTGTCCCAGCGATCTCCACAGCTCTGTCCACACGTGCGAGTCACGTCGCGATCTATCATCCTTGCCATGGCAGCGGTGTTCCAACCATCTTCAGGGCCGGTCGACGAGGACATCGCGCGGCTGCGCGTGCCCCCGCACTCGATCGAAGCCGAACAAAGTGTGCTCGGGGGCTTGTTGCTCGACAACCTGGCCTGGGACCGGGCGGCCGATCTGCTGACCGAGAGCGATTTCTACCGCTACGAACACCGGCAGATCTATGCCGCCATCTCGTCGCTGGTGGGCGGTGGCAAGCCGGCCGACGTGGTCACGGTCAACGAGCACCTGCAGAGCTTGGGCCGAGCCGAAGACTGCGGCGGGCTGGTCTACCTCAATGCGCTCGCGCAAAGCGTGCCGAGCGCCGCCAACATCCGGCGCTACGCCGAGATCGTGCGCGAGCGCGCGGTGCTGCGCAAGCTGATCGGTGCCAGCGACGAGATTGCGACGCAGGCCTTCAACCCGCAGGGCAAGCCGGTCACGCAGATCCTCGACGAGGCGGAATCGCGCATCTTCCAGATCGGCGAGGAGGGCTCGCGCAGCAAGCAGGGCTTCATCGGCATCGACAAGCTGGTGGTCGAGCTGATCGACCGGGTCACCGAGCTGCACGAGAACGGAGCCGAAGAGGTGACCGGCGTGCGCACCGGCTTCTACGACCTCGATCGCTATACCGCTGGCCTGCAGAAGGGCGACCTGCTCGTGCTGGCCGCACGGCCGTCGATGGGCAAGACCGCATTCGCGCTCAACATGGCCGAGCACGTGGCGGTGCGCGAAGAGCTGCCGGTGCTGGTGTTCTCGATGGAAATGGGCGCCTCGCAACTGGCGGTGCGCATGGTGGGTTCGCTTGGCCGCATCGATCAGCAGCACCTGCGCACCGGTGCGCTGCGTGACGACGAGTGGACGCGCCTGACCGAAGCGGTCGACCAACTCGGCAAGGTGAGCCTGTTCATCGACGAGACGGCGGCGCTCAATCCGGCCGAGTTGCGCGCGCGCGCGCGGCGCATGGCGCGCCA
>DATKJN010000838.1:0-2523 GCA_035543655.1 Burkholderiaceae bacterium
GAGCTGGAACGCCACGGCGTGCTGCAGACGCTGGTGTCCATCCCCGAGAGCCCGCGCCAGCAGGCGCTGATGAGCGGCCGCCGCCTCTGGCGCACGCGCGCCCACCCGCGATTGCTGGCCCTGCACGCGCCCACCGATCCCGCGATCGAAAGCCTGCGTTCGTTGCGCAACGCCACGCAGCGCAGTGGCGATGGCGATCACAGCAGCGTGCTCATCACGGCCGCCACCCCGGAGGCCGGCAAGACCTTCGTCGCGGCCAATCTGGCGGTGCTCAAGGCGGCCACTGGACGCCGCGTGCTGCTGGTCGACCTCGACCTGCGCGCGCCGCGTCTGCACACCTATTTCGGCGTCGACCGCGACCGCACCGGTCTGGTCGATGTGGTGGCCGAACGCGTGAGCGCCAACGAGGCGATCGTCAGCGATGTGCTGCCCGGGCTGGACCTTCTGCTGCCGGGCCGCATCCTCGGCAATCCGGGCGAACTGCTGATGCAACCGCGCTTCGAGGCATTGATCGCTGAGCTGCGGCATCGCTACAGCCATGTGGTGATCGACAGCGCGCCGATCCTTCCCGTCGGCGACTCGCTGGCGCTCGGCCGCATGGTGGACACCACGTATCTGGTCGTGCGATCGGAGGTGAACACGTTCCGCGAGGTGCGCGAGGCCGCACGGCGGCTCGAATCGGCCGGCGTCGGCGTCGACGGCCTGATCCTCAACGGTGTGAAGCGTGGACGGCTGGCGGGCATGCCCTACAAGAGCTACTACCTGCCGCGTGAAGCCGAAGTGCGCATGGCGCGCTGACTTTTCAAGCCGACCATGAAATCACACCCTCGATGAACGGCGCTCCCGTGCCTGCGTCGACCGCGGCAATCGCCAACCCCCTGAGCAGGGTCGAAGATCCCGCCGGCACAGCGCTTCGCAACCTGATCTGGCTGAGCGGCGACAAGGTCGTCTCGGTCGTGCTCGGGCTGCTGGTTTACGGCCTGATCGCGCGCCACTACGGTCCGGGCGGCGCCGGCCAGTTCAGCTACGGCGTGGCGGTGCTGCAAGCGGCACTCGGCCTGAGCCTGGTGTGCAGCTCGGCCGCGGTGCTGCCGCGCCTGTGCCAGTTGCGCGATGGCCCGGCCGCCTCGCTGGCCGCCAACGTGTTCCTCGTGCGCATGGTGGGCAGCCTGTTCGCGACGGCGGCGGTGGCGATCTATGCGGTGGTCGCGATCGACGACCCGACGCGTCGCACGATCACATTGATCATGTTGTCCACGGTTCCGTTGCTGGAGCCGTTCCACGCCTTCACGGCCTACTGGCTGTCGCGCAACCAGAACCGTGCCCCGGTGTTGGCGCGCGGCTCGGGACTGCTGGCGAGGTTGGCGGTGGTGGCGGTGGCGTTGTGGGCCGGTGCTTCGCCATGGGTCGTGGCGCTGGCCTGGGTCGCAGAGGCGCTGGTGGCCGCCACCCTGCAGACCGCGAGCATGCGCGACGTGCGTCCGTGGCGCAGCCTGCTCGGCGCGATGCGTGCGCCGCGTGCCGCGCCGTACTTTCGCTTCGGCATCCGCTTCGCGGCGGGCCTGTGGCTGTCGCACCTGTTCCTGCGCATCGATCGGCTGTGGCTCGCCGAGCGCATGGACCCGCACGCCTTCGGCCTGTACGCCACCGCGATGCAGCTGGTGGAAGTGTGGCTTCAATGTGCGGCGCTGCTCGCCGGCTCGATGGCGCCCGCCTTCCTGTACCGCGCGGTGCGCCAGTCGGCCCACGTGCGCGACCACTGGCGCACGCTGGCTTCGCTGGCGGGCCTCGGTGTGGCCGGTCTGGCCGGCGCTGCGCTGTTCGGTCCGTTCCTGCTCAAGCATGTGTTCGGCGCGGCGTTCGCCGACAGCCAGGGCTACCTGGTGGCCGGGTTTGCGGCCGCGGTGCTGTTCTTCGTCGATCAGTTCGTGCAGATCGCGATCACCGCCAACAACCGGCCGGGGCTGCTCGCGATCAAGTGGGGTGTGGCCTCGGTGGTGTCGTTCGGCACGCTGGTGCTCGCCATGCCGCATGTGGGCGCCTATGCCGGGCCGCTCGGCCTCGCGCTGGGATTGATGGCGGGCTGGGTCGTGGTGGCGCTGCGGCGCCGCCCAGCGGCCACAGACGAATGAAGACCAACCAACGGGGGAAGCCATGCTGGTATCGATCGTCATCAACAACTACAACTACGCGCGCTACGTCGCCGCCACGATCGACAGCGCGCTGGCGCAGACCTGGCATCCGCTGGAGGTGATCGTCGTCGACGACGGTTCGACCGACGACTCCTGGTCGGTGATCGAGGGCTATGGCGATCACGTGCGAGCCATCCAGCAGCCCAACGGCGGCCAGGGTGCGGCCTACAACGCCGGCTTCGCGGCCAGCCGCGGCGAATGGGTGATGTTCCTCGACTCCGACGACCTGCTCGATTGCGGCGCGCTGGCGTGCATGCTGTCGTGCGCCGACGCCCAGGTGGCCAAGGTGCAGGGCTATCTGCGCCGCATCGACGCCGATGGCCACCCGCTC
>DATKJN010000839.1:0-7518 GCA_035543655.1 Burkholderiaceae bacterium
CCATCGCGCGGCGGCGGCCTCGACCACGGCCGGCATCGGCACCTGGTGGTGGCGCTGGGCGCGAAGCCAGCTGGCGTCGTTGCCGTCGGTCAGCGATTCGCGCACCAGGTTGCAGGCGTCGAGCGCCTGCAGATCGAGTGCATGCGGTTCGATGCGTGCCAGCGTGCGGATGATGTCGTCGCGCAGCTTGCTGCGCTGCTTGGTCTTGGGGTCGACGATCTCGCCGTCCAAGCCGAAGCGGCAGGCCTGGAAACGGTTGAAGGTGTAGACCAGATAGTCGTCTTCGGCAGGCTCGAACGGTCGTTCTTCGCGCAGGTAGCGGCACAGGCTTTGCAGGTAGCACGCCAGCGCCGCGGCCTTGTCGACCTGCAGCGGCGTGTCGCACACGCGCAGCTCGATGGTGCCGAATTCGGGCTTGGGCCGGATGTCCCAGTAGAAATCCTTCATCGACTGCACGACGCCGGTGCTGGTCATCTTGTCGAAGAACTGGCCGAAACCGTCCCAGGTGAGCACGAACGGCGCGCGGCCCGACAACGGAAAGGCGAACACCGAATTCAGGCGTGCCGATTGAAACCCGGTGTCCTCGCCCTGCACGTAGGGCGAGGACGCGGCCAGCGCGATGAAATGCGGCACGTAGCGCGACAGCGCGTGCAGCAGCCACAGCGCATCGTCGCCATTCGGCACGCCCACGTGCACGTGCTGGCCGAACACGGTGAACTGCTTGGCCAGGTAGCCGTACAGCTCGC
The DNA here is from genome assembly GCA_035543655.1 of Burkholderiaceae bacterium. Taxonomy (GTDB): domain Bacteria; phylum Pseudomonadota; class Gammaproteobacteria; order Burkholderiales; family Burkholderiaceae_C; genus JAEUPI01. Next base: position 747 of record DATKJN010000839.1, read on the forward strand.
TGATGTAGTGGAAACGCTCGGTCGGGAATATGCGTTGTGCGCTCCAGTGCTGGTAGGCGTGCGTGCCGCCGCCCGAGATCGCGATGTTGAGCTTGCGCGCCGCGCGCGACATTTGCGTGCGCAGGTCGTGCAGCTCGTCGCGCAGCGGCGCGAACGAGCGCTGGATCGACGTGCCGATCTCGATCATGCTGCGCGTGATCTCGGGCTTCACGTCCCACTGGCCGGTGTGCTCGGTGAGTTCGCGCAGCAAGTCTTCGGCGCGCGGCGTGAGGTCGAAGTCGTGCGTGTCGAGCAGCTGCAGTTCGAGCTCGACGCCGAGCGTCAGCGGTTGCGATGCGGTAAAGGCTTCCAGTGCCATGGCGTTCTAGCTCTGCTCGTCGGCTTCGCGCGCGACGTGTCGCAGCGGCAGCAGCGTCCACAGCGGACCGCTCAGCTGCATCAGCGTGGTGGCCACCAGCAGCGCCTGGATCACGTTGCCGTCGGCGCCGGGCAGCTGCGTGCGCCAGCCGAACGAGTCGGCCACCAGCAGCACCGACAGGCTGCTCATCGGCTGCAATGCCAGTGTGAGCGCCGCTGCCTGGCGCCACGACAGGCCGCTGGGCCGTGCGGTGGCAAAGATGGCGATGCCCTTGCCGATCAGGCGCGCAACGATGATCGCCAGCACCCACGGCCACAAGTTGGTCAGATCGGTGACCGTGGACAACACGCCGAAGCTGACGAACAGCATCACCGTCAGTGCCGCGCCGGCGCTGCCGAGATAGGGCTCCACCGTGAGTCGATGGCGCATCCGCGAGCGCGCCGTCATGCCGGCGACCAACAAGGTCATGAACGGCGACAAGCCCCAGGCAATGGCCAACAATGCGGCAAGAATGACCAAGGCCAGTTGCAACACCGGCATCGTGGCCAAGTCGTCATGCAGCAGGGCCAGGCGGTCGAGCAAAACGCCGCAAGCCAGGCCGACCAGCAGCGAGCCGAAGATGACGACGCTCGCGTTGCCCAGCAACGCGAGCGAATCGGTGGCGCTGACACCCTGGGCCAGCACCGGCCAGAGCTTGATCGCCAGCACCGCCAGCACGCTGTTGATGGCGCTCAGCATCAACAATCGCTCGGCCACCTGGCCGCGCGGCCGCGCCTCCAGCAGCGCCGCCATGGTGATCACCGGCGAGGTGGCAGCGGCCAGCGCGGCGGCAGCCGCGGCGCTCGCCGGATGTGCGCCGAGCATCACCAGCGCAAGTCCCACCGCCGCCGCGGCGGCCGCGGCCTCCAGCACGCTGCTGGCGGCGAGCCACGGGTTGTCGAACAGCCAACGCGGCCGCAGCCGGGTGCCGAGTTCGAACACCAGGGCGGCGATCGCCAAGTCGATCAACGGCTTCCAGGGATCGAGGTCGGTCCGCTCCAGCACGTCGAGCAGTGCCGGGCTGGCCAGCGCGCCAACCAGCAGATAACCCAGCAGGCGCGGCAGCCGCAGGCGACGGTTCAGCACGCTGGCCACCACCAGGGCAGCCAGTACCATCAGCGCAAGTCCCAACACCGGGTCGGCGCCGCGCAACCCGGCCAATGGGCCGCGCAGCACGGTGCCGAACCAGTCGGCGATCTGTTGGGCCACAGGCGGCATCCAGGTGTGAGGCTTGGGGTCGCGGATCGAAGGGCGCCGGCATCTTGCACAAGACGTGCCAGAGAAGCGAGTCAAACTTCGCTCCCGGCGGCGCGTTTGGGGTCTTGCCCTTGAAGCATGTGGGGCCGGCCCCACATGCCGCGCGCGAGCGCCCGTTCAGGCGCTGTCAGCCGACGTTTTCAAACCTGCTTTGTACTGACATGAGCAAACAAACCCATTCGTTCCAGGCCGAGGTCAAGCAGATCCTGCACCTGGTGACGCACTCGTTGTACTCCAACAAGGAAATCTTCCTGCGCGAGCTGATCTCCAACGCGTCCGATGCCTGCGACAAGCTGCGTTTCGAGGCACTCGACAACGCCGGACTCTACGAGGATGCCCCCAACCTCGAAGTGCGCGTGTTGTTCGATGCCCAGGCCAAGACGCTGACGATCCGCGACAACGGCATCGGCATGAGCCGCGACGAAGCGATCGAGCACTTGGGCACCATCGCCAAGAGCGGCACGCGCGAGTTCATGGCCAAGCTCGAGGGTGACCAGAAGAAAGACGCCAACCTGATCGGTCAGTTCGGCGTGGGCTTCTATTCCGGCTTCATCGTTGCCGACCGCATCACGGTCGAGACGCGCCGCGCCGGCCTCGGAGCCGATCAGGGCGTGCGCTGGAGCAGCGAGGGCATCGGTGACTTCGAGGTCGACGCCATCGACAAGCCCGTGCGCGGCACCGACGTGACGCTGCACCTGCGCGAGGGGGAAGAAGACTTCCTGCGCCCGTGGAAGCTCAAGTCGATCATCTCGCGCTACTCCGACCACATCTCGCTGCCGATCCTGATGCGCAAGGAGAAGTGGGACGAAGAGAAGAAGGAGCAGGTCGTCAGCGACGAATGGGAGACCGTCAACAAGGCAGCAGCGCTGTGGGCACGCCCGAAGAGCGACATCACCGATGCGCAGTACCAAGAGTTCTACAAGCAGATCGCGTTCGACGCCGAGCCGCCGCTGTCTTACACGCACAACCGTGTCGAGGGGCGCAGCGAGTACACGCAGCTGCTCTACGTCCCGGCCAAGGCGCCGTTCGACCTGTGGAACCGCGACAAGCGCGGCGGCGTCAAGCTGTACGTGAAGCGCGTGTTCATCATGGACGACGCCGAGGCGCTGATGCCGGTGTACCTGCGCTTCGTCAAGGGCGTGATCGACTCGAGCGACCTGCCGCTCAACGTGAGCCGCGAGCTGCTGCAGGAAAGCCGCGACGTGAAAGCGATCCGCGAGGGCAGTACCAAGCGCGTGCTGTCGATGCTGGAGTCGTTGGCCGACAGCGAGAGCGTTGACGACAAGACCAAGTACCAGCGCTTCTGGAACGAGTTCGGCGCCGTCTTGAAAGAGGGCATCGGCGAGGACGTCGCCAACCGCGAGCGGCTGTCCAAGCTGCTGCGCTTCGCGTCGACCCACGCCGACGAGGGCGTTTCGTTGGTCGACTATGTCGGCCGCATGAAGGAAGGCCAGCAACCGATCTACTACATCACCGCCGATAGCCTTGCCGCGGCCAAGTCGAGCCCGCAGCTGGAGATCTTCCGCAAGAAGGGGATCGAGGTGCTGTTGCTGACGGATCGCGTCGATGAGTGGATGCTGTCGCACCTGTACGAGTTTGAAGGCCACTCGCTGCAAAGCGTGGCCAAGGGCGCGATCGATCTCGGCCAGCTGCAGGACGAAGAAGAAAAGAAGCAGGCCGACGCGGCCGCCGAGAGCGCCAAGCCGCTGCTGGAAAAGCTGAAAGCCGCGCTGAAGGACCGCGCCAAGGACGTGCGGGTGACGACGCGGCTGGTCGATTCACCAGCTTGCCTGGTTGTCGAGGAAGGCGACATGAGCGGGCATCTGGCGCGGCTGCTGAAGCAGGCCGGTCAGGATGCGCCCAAGGGCATGCCGATCCTCGAGATCAACCCGCAGCATGCGCTGATCCAGCGTCTGCAAGACGATGCAGCGCCGTTCGACGACCTGGCTCACATCGTGTTCGACCAAGCCTGGCTGGCCGAAGGCGGCCATCTGGAGAATCCGGCGGAGTACGTGCAGCGTGTGACGCGATTGTTGTCGGGCGCGGCGGCCTGACCCAAAGCTGTACGGAGCCAGAGCGGACGCTAGAGCGACAGCGGGTCTTCCTGCATCGCTTCGATCTGTTCGCGCATCGCGGCGGTCTGCTGCGACCAATAGGCCGCGCTGCCGAACCACGGGAAGGCCGCTGGAAACGCCGGGTCGCTCCAGCGTTGGGCCAGCCACGCGCTGTGATGCAGCATGCGCAACGTGCGAAGCGGCTCGATCAGCGCGAGCTCGCGCGCGTCGAAACCCATGAACGCCTGATACCCCTGCAGCACGTGCGCGAGCTGCGTGCGCATCGATGCGCGCGAGCCCGACAGCAGCATCCACAGGTCTTGCACCGCGGGCCCGCTGCAACAGTCGTCGAGGTCCACGATGTGGGGCCCTTCGTCGCGCCACAGGATGTTGCCGGGATGAAAGTCGCCGTGCAGACGCAAGGTATCCAGTTCGCCAGCCGTGGCATACGCCTGGTCCACCAGAGCGAGCGCCTTGCGTGCGGCGGTTTCGAAGGCGCTCGCCTGCGATTCAGACAGCGCATCGCCCTCGAGCAGGCGGTGCAGCGCCTGGTGCCCGTAGGTCTGGGCGTCGATGCGTCGGCGCGCGGCAAACGGCTCGGCGGAACCCACCGCATGCAGCCGCGCGACGAAGCGGCCGAGCCACTGCAGCACCTGCGGATCGTCGAGCTCCGGTCCGTGACCGGAACGGCGCGCGTAGACCGCGAGGCGAAACGTCGCGTCGTCATCGTCCCAGATGCCGAGCGTGTGCGGCTCACCCGCGCAGCGCAATTCGGCGATCGGAGAGTCGTCGTCGCGCACCAGCGACATCGGCGCGACCACAGGGATTTCCTGTTGGGCGAGTTGCAGCGCGAAGCGATGCTCTTCGAGGATCTGCGCATCGGTCCAGCGCGCCGGTCGATAGAACTTCGCCACCACGGCCGAGCCGTCCTCCAGCATCACCTGGAACACGCGGTTCTCGTACGAGTTGAGCTGCAGAATGCGTCCGTCGCCGCGCTGGCCGACGCCTTGCAGCGCGTCGAGCACGCGCTGCGGCGTCAGGCGCTCGTAGGGGTGGGACTCGGATCGGCGCATCGGCGCGATGCGCGGCGCGCGGTCAGTGTCGCGTCGGTGGCGACGAGAAGCGCGCCGGCTCGATCACCACGGCGCCAGCCGCTTCGCTCGGGGGCTCGGTGGGCGGCTCGGTTGGCGGGCCTTCATGCACCTCGAGCCCCGGCCGCTCGTTGCCGCCCAACGTGCTGAATTCGCTGGTGCCCGAGGTCGACTCGCTGCGGTTGTCGGGCGCGAAGAAGGAGTCCTGGAAGAAGTTCGAGTCCTGCCACAAGGTGGCGCGGTCGCGGCGCCGGCTCGACGATGCGGTGACGGTGGCCACTTCGCGGCGCGGATGCGCAGGGGGCGCAGCCGGCTGCGGACCGCGCGAGGCCGCGGCGCTTTGCGGCACCAGCAACTGAAGCTCGGGGATCGACGGCAGGTGGTCCACCGGGCAGCGCAGATACCGCACTCGGCACGCCGCCAGCACAGCCTGCTTGATCTGCATCACCCGGCGCGAGTTGCCGCGGTCGGTGTCAAGGTCAATGGCCGCCAGCACGCGCCCATTGGCGCTGCACACGGCGAACGTGACGTGAATGGCGCCCAGCAACTCGTACCAGAAGCGCACTTCCTGCGGATCGGTGGGCTGGCAGAAGCGCACCAATGGCAGCTTCGACAGCACGATGTGGTGTGGCAGGGCTTCGCGCAGCTGGCGGTACACGCGCCGCTCGTCGGTGCTGAACACCGGCCGCGCCGACAGGTTCCACTCCGCCGGCAGCGGCGATGCCTTGGGCACGCGCGGTCTTAATGCGAACCACACCACCGCTGGGGCCAACACCGCCACGGCCACGAGAGCCACGATCCAGGGGAGTGTTTGCTGCATGTTGTGCGATGTTAACCGGTGCCGATGGGCTCACGATCCCGTGCTTGCGGGCTGCAGCGATTGTGGTGTGAGCCGGCGGCTCAGTGCGGTGTTTCGGCGGGCGCGTTGTCAGGTTGGTTCACCGGTGTCTGCGCTGGCGCAAGAGTGGTTTCGCCGTCGCGGCCGGTGAGTTGCGCCAGTGCACGGCGCAGCTGCTCGATGCGCGTGGCTTGCAGCTTGAAGCGGTAGTCCCACTCGGCGGCGCCGGTTTCCATCATCTGCTCGACGTGCGAGGCCATCGAATCGGCCGGCAGCTTGAGCAGCGCCTGAGCCTCGCTGCCTTCGCGCACCACCTGTGCCCCGGCGTTGTGGGCGATCTTCAGCATTGGCGCGTTCTCGCTGAGCGCATGGATCACGAGCGTGCGCACGCCGCGGTTGCGCGCGTGCAGCACCGCCAAGTCGAACAAGCGGCTGCCGTAGCCACGACCGCGGGCGTTGGCCGATACCGACACGCCAAACTCGGCGCGTGCCTCGGATTGGCCGGGCTCGGGTGCAAGGTAGGCCAGGTGCGCCATCGCCAGCAAGCGCAGGCGGCGATTGAAGATGCCGAGCACCTCGTCGCGGTCGAAGTTGAGCGTTTCGACATAGCGCGCCACCTGACCGTCGGAGGCCGCGTAGCCGAAGCGCAGATAGCGGTCGTGTGGCGGCAACTCGAGCAGATGGGCCAAGATGCGGTCGCCGTGTCGGGGCGCGAGCGGCCGGATGGGTACCCAGGTGGGTGCGGCCGCTGTCGGCGGGTTCGATGCTTTGGGCGAATTTGGGATCATGGTGACTTTAGGGTTAACCCTGATTTGCCATGCTACCCCATGAAGGCGACCCACGTAGCGCGCCCACGGCATGGCGGAGCCAGCCGCATGGGCTCGGCTATACTGCGCGGCTTTCCCCGCCGGCGGCTGGCCGGGCCATGGGGGTTGAATGGGAGGCTGCATTCACAAGCAGTGCCCCGTCTGCCCGAGCCCGAATCAGCAGCATTCCGTCAGCGCGCGGCGGCGCGCACCCCGCGAAAGAGACCCTCATGAAGACCTTCAGTGCCAAACCGGCCGAAGTGAAGCACGAGTGGTTTGTGCTCGACGCCACCGACAAGGTGCTCGGACGTGTTGCCAGCGAAGTGGCA
>DATKJN010000840.1:0-7222 GCA_035543655.1 Burkholderiaceae bacterium
CGTCGACACCGGCATGGCCAAGTGGGCCTACCAGATGACGCCCTACGACGAGTGGGACTTCGACGGCATCAACGAAATGATCCTGGCCGACATCGACGTCAAGGGCAAGCCGACCAAGGCGCTGGTGCACTTCGACCGCAACGGCTTCGCCTACACGCTGGACCGCGTGACCGGCGCGCTGCTGGTGGCCGAGAAGTACGACCCGAAGGTGAACTGGGCCACGCACGTCGACATGAAGACCGGCCGGCCGCAAGTGGTGGCCAAGTACTCGACGGCGAAGAACGGTCCTGACGTCAACACCAAGGGTGTGTGTCCGGCGGCGTTGGGCAGCAAGGACCAGCAACCCGCGTCGTACGACCCTGAGACCAAGCTGTTCTACGTGCCGACCAACCACGTCTGCATGGACTACGAGCCGTTCAAGGTCGAGTACACCGCGGGCCAGCCGTATGTCGGCGCCACGCTGTCGATGTTCCCGGCGCCGGGCAGCCACGGTGGCATGGGCAACTTCATCACCTGGAACGCCGGCACCGGCAAGATCGTGCAGAGCAAGGCCGAGAAGTTCTCGGTGTGGAGCGGTTCGCTCAACACCGCGGGCGGCCTGTCGTGCTACGGCACGCTCGAGGGCTACATGAAGTGCGTCGACAAGAAGGACATCAACAAGGAACTATTCAAGTTCAAGACGCCCTCAGGGATCATCGGGAACGTGTTCTCGTACGAGCACAAGGGCAAGCAGTACATCGGCGTGTTCTCGGGCATCGGCGGCTGGGCCGGCATCGGCATGGCAGCGGGCCTCGAGAAGGACACCGACGGCCTGGGTGCCGTGGGCGGCTATCGCGAGTTGAACCAGTACACGGAACTGGGTGGCTCGCTGACGGTCTTCACTTTGCCGAACTAAACGACCGCAGTAGCAATGGGGGGATGGCGCCGGCAGGCTCCGTCCCCCCTTTTCACGAGGAAGATGCAACGATGATGGTTCACAGACTGCTGCCGATGTTGGCGCTGCTGGCCGCTGGCGCATGCCAGGCGGCGGATGCGCCGCTGTACAAGGTGGCCGACGGCTACAAGGTCGATGCGAAGACGATGGAAGGCTTTCGCGCCTGGCGCGCCGCGGCCTGCGACCGCTGCCACGGCGCCAACCAGGAAGGCCTGGTCGGCCCGTCGCTGCTGGAGCGGATGAAGACGCTGACCAAGGAAGAGTTCGTCAAGACCGTGCGCGACGGCCGGCTCGACAAGGGCATGCAGAGCTTCGGCAACAGTCCGGTGGTGATGAGCAACATGGACAACCTCTACGCGTACCTCAAAGGCCGCTCCGACGGCGCGATCACGCGCGCGAAGGTCGAGCCGATGCCATGACTTGCCGAGCATTCGTCGTCGCCGCGGCGCTCGCGCTGGTGGCCAGCGCTGCCGGCGCGCAAGACACGCAGGAGCCGCGCAAGTCGCTGCGCGTGTGCCAGGACCCGAACAACCTGCCGTTTTCCAACACCAGCGGCGAAGGCATCGAAAACCGCATCGCCGAGGTGTTCGGCAAGGCGCTCGGCCTGCCGGTCACCTACTACTCGTTTCCGCAGCGCCTGGCGTTCATCCGCAACACGCTGCGCTACAAGTTGCCCGGGCAGGACTACCCGTGCGACATCGTGATGGGCGTGCCGGTCGGCTACGACCAGGTCTCGGTGACCAAGCCCTATTACCGGTCAACCTACGCGCTGGTGTTCGCACAAGGCACCGGAATGGATCAGGTGCGTTCGGCGGCCGACTTCCTGGCGCTCGACAAGGCAAAGCTCGCCAAGCTGCGCATCGGCGTGTACGACCGCAGCCCGGCATCTGAATGGCTCAACAAGCACGGCCTGGTCGACAGCGGCGTGCCGTACCACATCATGAACGCCGACCCGAGCCAGTATCCGGGCGAGATCATCGAGAAGGACCTTGCCGGTGGCAAGATCGATGCGGCCATCGTCTGGGGACCGATCGCCGGCTATTTCGCCAAGCGCGTGCAATCACCCAAGTTGACGGTGGTGCCGCTCACCTCCGAGCCCGGCGTGCGCTTCGACTTCCAGATGGCCATGGGCGTGCGCTACGGCGAACGCGAGTGGAAGCAACAGGTCGAATCGCTGATCGAGTCGCAACAGGCGGCGATCAACGCCATCCTGCGCGAATACGGCGTGCCGCTGCTCGAGAATGTGGCCACCAGCACCAAGCCCTGACGCGGCGACGCCCGACCGCCGGCGCCGCGCCGCGCTGGTGTGCGCGCTCGCATGGCCGTGCATGGCCGTTGCCGGTGAGGACTACTCGCGCGCCGAACGGGCCCTGTTCATGAGCAACCACCTCGCCAACGTGCGCCCGCCGGCGACGCTGCAGTACCGCTACGTCAAAGGCGGCACGATGGAGCCCGGCTTCGAAGATCGTGTCACGCTCAAGCTGACGGCGCGCGCCGACCGCAGTTGCTGCACCGCCAACGCCAATTTCCTCAGCGGCTCGCGGCACCTGACGCTGCCGGAAGTCGAGGCCGCCGAAGGCAATCCGGTGCTGCTGTATTTCCTGGAGCGCGACATCCGCGAGATGAGCCGGCTCACCAAGGGCCAGTCGAACTACTTCCGCAAGCGCATCCGCATGGCCATCTACCAGGGCGCCGAGATGCGCGAGCTGACACTGCCGTACCGTGGCAAGGACGTGGCCGCGCGCCAGTTCACCGTGGCACCCTATCTTGACGACCCGCTGCGCGAACGGTTCGCCAAGCTGGTCGGCAAGCGCTACACGTTCACGCTGTCCGAGGCGGTGCCCGGTGGCGTCTTGTCGGTGGCGACGCAGGTCGATGCCGAGGGCGGCGCACCGCTGTGGACCGAAGAGATCGCCCTGCAATGAACAATCCGCGCCGCTTCGCCGCCTGCATCGTGCTGCTCAGCACCGCCGCCGTGGCGGTTGCGAACGACTTCCCCACCGCCGAGCGCGTGATCTACGTGCAGGAGTGCATCAAGAACAACCCCGGGCCGCACTTCGAGATGATCAACAAGTGCTCGTGCGCCCTCGACGCGCTGGCCCGCGAGGTCAAGTACGACGACTATGTGACCATGACCACCGTCGTCAACGCGATGAGCATCGGCGGCGAGCGCGGCAACGACTTGCGCGACAACGAGACCCTCAAGCCACAGGTCAAGCGCTACCGCGACCTGCAGGCGCAGGCGCAGAAGACCTGCATGATCACGCGCAAGTGACGTGAGCCCGCGATGGTCTGGCGCTGCCGACTCCTGATCGCCGCCGCGGCCCTCGCGGCGGGCGCAGCGGTGGGCGCCGCGCCGCAGCAAGCCACCGACGATCCGCAGGCGAGCCCGATCTGGCGCAAAGTGCAGGCCAGCCTGTTCGAGGGCCGCGCGGTGCAGCCCGCACCCGCCGGGCTGCTGACGCTCGATGTGCCGTCGCGCGCCACCGATGCCGCGATGGTGCCGCTGGCGATCCGCGCGCGCCTGCCTCCCGGCAGCACGCGACACGTGGTCAAGCTGTACCTGCTGATCGATGCCAACCCGTCGCCGGTGGCGGCGATCTTCCAGTTCGGGCCGCGCAGTGGCCGCACCGAGGTGGAGACGCGCGTGCGCATCGACGAATACTCTTTCGTGCGTGCAATCGCCGAAACCAGCGACGGCCAACTCTACGGCGTGGTGCGCTTCGTCAAGGCCTCGGGCGGCTGCTCGGCGCCGGCCGCCACCGACGCGAGCGCGGCCGCATCCGCGCTCGGACGCATGCAGTTGCGCGTCGACGCCGATGCCGACGGCGATGCTGCGGGCGCACAGCCGGTGGTGGCGCAGCTCGCGATCAGCCACCCCAACCACTCCGGCCTGGCGATGGATCAGGCCACGCGCCAGTTCACACCGGCGCATTACGTGCGCAAGGTCGAAGTCACCTACCAGGGTGAGCCGGTGTTCGCGGCCGACGTGGACTTCTCGATCAGCGAGAACCCGAACTTCCGCTTCTACTTCGTGCCGCGCGGCAGCGGCGAGTTGCGCGCCAGCGTGATCGATTCGCACGACCGGCGCTTTGCAGCGGCGCAGGCATTGCCCGCGCCCGCCCGATGAGTCCCGCGCCGCACCGCCCGTTGCGGCGGGCCGTGTTGTGCGCGGCGGTGCTCGGATTCTTCGGCGGCTGCGCCACCGCGCAACCGGTGCGCGCCGCCAGCGCCGTGGCGCTCGCACCGGGCGTTTATGTCGTGCACGGCAGTCCCGGCGTGGCCGATGAAAACAACCTCGGTCGCATCGGCAATGCGGGGTTCATCGTGGGCTCGAGCGGCGTGGTCGCAATCGACACCGGCACGTCGTACGCGCATGGCGAGGCCTTGCTGGCCGCCATCGCCCGAGTCACCGAGTTGCCGGTGCGCGTGGCGCTGGTCAGCCACACGCGACCCGAGTTCCTGTTCGGCGGCGCGGCGTTTCGCGCGCGCGGCATCCCGGTGCGCATGCACCGGCGCACCGCGGGCCTGATGGCGTCGCGCTGCAAGACCTGCCTCGACGTGCTGCGCCAGACGCTCGGTGACGAGCCGATGCGCGGCACCACGATGTACAGCGCCGACCAGGTGTTCGATGCCACGCACGAGCTCGACGGCGTCGGCCGGCCGGTGCGCGTATTGCACTTCGGCCACTCCAGCGGGCCGGGCGACATCGCGGTGCTCGATGTCACCAGCGGCGTGCTGTTCGCCGGCGGCCTGCTCGACGCACGCCGCATCCCCGACATCCATGACAGCGACCTGGCGGGATGGAAGAGCGCCCTGCAGGCGCTGCGCGCCCTCGGGCCGCGCACCGTGGTGCCGGGCCACGGCGCCAGTTCGTCGCCGCAGGTGATCGACATCGTCGAGCGTTATCTGGTGCAGCTGGAGACGCGCGTGCGCGCGATGGTGGCGGCCGGCGACTCGCTGCTCGGCGCCGCCGACGCCGCCGAGCTGCCCGATTTCGATGCCTGGGATCAGTACGACACAATTCACCGCCGCAACGTGTCGATCGCGTTCGTCCGCTTCGAGCGTGATCTGCTGTTCAAGTAGAAAGGCCACCACCATGCTGCCATCCGGTCGCCGTCGTTTTCTCGAGCGCCTCGCCGCATGCGCCGGCGCACCCGCTGCCGTGTGGGCCGCGCCGGGCGGCCTGCCCTCGGCCGAGCACGATGCGTCGTCACCCGAGTGGGAGCGCTTGAGCGCACAGCTGTTTCCGGGCCGACGGCTGGTGCCGGGCCAGGCGGTGGTGCAGGTGGCAGCCCCCTTGCGCGCCGCTTACGGTGCCTCGGTGCCGGTGAAGGTGACGTCCAAGCTGCCGCAACGGCCCGATCTGCACGTGCGCAAGGTCTACCTGGTGGTCGACAAGAACCCGTCGCCGCTGGCGGCGGTGCTCGACCTGACCACCGAGGTCGGGCAGGCCGATTTCGAGACCCGCTTGCGCGTGGACGAGTACAGCCACGTGCGCGTGGTGAGCGAGCTGTCCAACGGCGAGCTGCACACCGACTCGCGCTACGTGAAGACCAGCGGCGGCTGCTCGGCACCGCCCAACCGCGACGCACTGCACCTGATCGGCAAGACGGTGCTGCGCGTGCCCGGCGAGTTGCGCATCGGGCAACCCACACTCGCCGACGTGACCGTGGTGCACCCGAACGACTCGGGGTTCGAGCTGAACCAGGTCACGGTGATGTACATCCCGCCGCACTTCGTGCGCTCGATCCGCGTCAGCTATGCGCGGCGCAAGGTGTTCGATGCCGAGCTGGATTTCTCGGTGAGCGAGAACCCGATGCTGCGTTTCAATTTCGTGCCGCACGGCGGCGGCGAGCTGCGCGCCGAGGTCACCGATTCGAAAGAGGGCCAGTTCGTCGGCACGCTGGCATTGGGATGAACCTCACCGCACGCGCGGCCGCGCGGATCGCGCTGGCCTGCGGCCTGGCCGCCGTGCCCAGCCTTGCCGTGGCGGTGTTCCCGGCGCCATACCAACCGACGGCGGTGCAGCCAGCAGGAACCCCGCAACGCCACGAGTTCGACCTCACCGCGGCACTGCAGCGCGCGCGGCGCGAGCACAAGCGCCTGTACGTCTACCTCGGTGCGAGCGACTGCCCCTTTTGCCGCCGCTACGAAGCGTTCTTGCAGCGCCACGCCGACGAGTTGGCGCCGCATTTCGCCAAGGACTACCTGGTGGTCGACTTGCGCAGCAGCCTGTCGGTGACGGCCGACAAGCTTTACTTCCGCATTGGCGACAAGAGCCAGCCCTACTACGACTTCATGCGCACCCTCGGCGACGAGCGCGTGCGCATGCTCGTCTATCCGAGCGTGTGGCTGTTCGACGGCAACGCCAAGCCGTTGATGCAGATGCCGGCCGGCACCGGCACGTTCGAGACCGTGCCCGAGCAGCTCGAGATCCTGCGGCTGCAGCAGTGACGCTGCACTGAGAAAAGTCGCTTTGCGACTTTTCTCAGTGGTTTTGAACAGTGTGAGAAGGACCGGCGAAGCCGGGCCCTTCTCACATGAGGGACCCCGCTGCATGTTATTTCGCGAGGTCCTCCACGGCGGGCGGCTCAAGCCGACCGCCTTGAAGATTGCGCGCAGCAACACACAGCGCAGTCTCTACTGGGCCAGGATCCGGCTTCGCCGGGCCTGGTCCCACTGATCAGACTAAGGCGCGGCGCGCCGCAAGGATTCGGCGCGCTCGCGAAACACCAATGGCTGCTCGATCACGCGCGGACCCGCCAGATCGGCACGCTGCACCGCCTCGAGCACGCTCGCATGGTGCAGGCTCTTGCTGCACACCGGGTCGGCCGCCGCGGGGTCGTGCGCGATCAGGTAGGCCTGGCAGCGGCAGCCACCGAGATCGCGCTCCTTGTGCTCGCAGCTCGCGCACGGCTCCTTCATCCAGCCGGTGCCGCGGTAGCGGTTGAAGCCTTCGGAATCGAACCAGATCTCGCGCAGGCCCTGCTCGCGCACGTTGGGGAATGCCAAGCCTGGCAGCATCTTGGCGGTGTGGCACGGCAGCGCGGTGCCATCGGGCGCGACGGTGATGAACATGCTGCCCCAGCCGTTGACGCAGCGCTTGGGCGTGCCTTCGTGGTAGTCGGGCGCGACGAAGAAGATGCGCGTGCGGTTGCCGAGCTTCGCGCGCCAGGCGTCGGTGACCTGCTCGGCGCGCCGCAACTGCTCGCGCGTGGGCAGCAGCTGGTCGCGGTTGACGAAGGCCCATGAATAATACTGCGTGTTGGCCAGCTCGATGTATTC
>DATKJN010000841.1:0-3446 GCA_035543655.1 Burkholderiaceae bacterium
CGCGGCCGCCGCTCGCGCGCCGTGCTGGCTGGTGTTCGGCGAGCGCCAATCGGCGCACGACCGCTACGCGCCCGACGAAATCGACGCCTGGCTGGCCAGCGGCGTGCTGGCCCACGCCGACATGGTGTTCTCGCGCGATCAGCCCGAGCGCCGCTACGTGCAGGACCGGCTGCGCGAGCGGGCCGGTTTGCTGTGCCGCTGGGTCGACGACGGCGCGGCGATCTATGTGTGCGGCAGCCTCAAAGGCATGGCCGGCGGCGTGCACGACGCGCTCGCCGACGTGCTCGGCGCGGATCGGCTCTCGGCGCTGGCGGCGCAGCGGCGCTACCGGCGCGACGTGTACTGACGCCGGTTGCGCCTCAGCCGCGCTCGGGCGACACCAGCTCGGCCATCGCCAGGCTTTGCGCGTCGCCTTGCTGGCGCAGCCCGGCCACCGTGCCGAGGCGGTCGGGCAGCGAGCGGTTCTGCGTCACCTTCCACTTGCCCACCAGGCGCTCGATCGGCATCTCGATGCCGACGATGGCCTTCAGCAACTGGTCGATGAAGTCGGCCGGCGCGTCCGACACCGCCCAAGGGACCGCGCTGCCCGCCTCGTGCGCCTGCGTCAGTCGGGTCACGATCTCCAGCAGCGCATCGGCCGACTCGATCGCGCGCGGCGTGCCGTGCGCGTGAACGACCGCGTAGTTCCAGGTCGGCACCACCTTGCCGTGGGCCCGTTTGCTCGGGTACCACGACGGCGAGATGTAGGCCTGCGCGCCTTGGAACACCGCGACACTCGGTCCGAGCGACTGCCACACCGGGTTGGCGCGCGCCACGTGCCCCACCAAGGTGCCGTGCGCCCCGCGCCCCGCATCGAGCAGGAACGGGATGTGGTTGACCAGCAGGCCGGCGCCGCCTTGCACCACCCAGGTGGCCAGCGGATGTGCGGCCACCAGCTGCTGCAGCACCTGCGGACGGGATTCTTCGAAATGCGTGGGCGTGTACATCGGCGGTCTCTCGCGCAACGATGGCCAGAGGATAAGGGCGTTGGCATGACAATTGGCGGCGCCTGCAGCGCCATGTTGCAGCTGTCATTCGGCATGCACCTTGCATGCGGAGGCCGTCATGGACGAGATGCTGGCGCTGTCGGCCCACCTGCCGAAGCAGGTGTTTGAGGCGGGCGACACGGTCGTGCGCGAGGGCGAGCCGGGTGGCTCCATCTGGGTGCTGGAGGCCGGTGCATTGCAGGTGCTCAAGGCCGGC
Source organism: Burkholderiaceae bacterium (assembly GCA_035543655.1). GTDB lineage: Bacteria > Pseudomonadota > Gammaproteobacteria > Burkholderiales > Burkholderiaceae_C > JAEUPI01. The sequence goes on from DATKJN010000841.1 coordinate 1,243, forward strand.
GTCGTGGTCAACCACATCACCCGGCCGGGCGCGATCGTCGGCGAGGTGTCGGCGCTGCTGCATTGCGCCTACGGCGCGACGGTGGTGGCCACCGAGCGCAGCGTGCTGCATCACGCGGTGAATGGGCCGGCGCTGCTCGACAGCCATCCGGCCATCGCGCGGCTGGTCGCGGTGGGCCTGGCCGAGCGGCTCAACTACGTCACCACCTACCTGGCCGACCTGAAGGCGCAATACGCCGACGTGCCGGGACTGCACATGGTGTCGGCGGTGCTGCGCGAGCTGTCCGAGCGGCAGGGTGAACGCGCGCGGCCGGGTTCGGCACGCGACCCGAACCCCGACTACTGAGCCGCAAAGCCCGCCTTGCGCATCCTGCTGATCTCGGACCTGCACTACACGCTGCCGCAGTGGGACTGGGCGGTCCGTTCGGCACCGCGATTCGACCTTGTCGTGCTGGCCGGCGACAGCCTCGACATCGCGTCGAGCGTGCCGCTGGAGGCACAGGTCGTGGTCACATTGCGCTACCTGGCCCTGCTGAAGGCGGCCGCGCCGGTGGTGATTGCGTCGGGCAACCACGACCTCACCGGTCCGGACGCGCACGGCGAACAGAGCGCGCTGTGGTTGGCAGCGGCACGCGCCGCCGGCGTGCCGACCGATGGCGACTCGTGGCTGGCCGCCGACGCGCTGGTCACGGTGTGCCCCTGGTGGGACGGGCCGCTGGGCCGCGCCGCGGTCGAGGCGCAACTCGCCGCCGATGCGGCGCGGCGGCCGACGCACTGGCTGTGGGTGTACCACTGGCCACCGCTCGGCTCGCCGACCTGCTGGACCGGCGAGCGCCACTACGGTGACACCGAGCTCGGCGGCTGGATCGGCCGCCACGCGCCCGACTTCGTGCTCACCGGCCACGTGCACGAGCCGCCGTTCAAGCCCACCGGGTCGTGGGCCGACCGCATCGGTCGCACCTGGATCTTCAACGCCGGACGCCAGATCGGCCCGGTGCCCGCGCACATCGAAATCGACCTCGCCGCCGGCCGCGCCAGCTGGCATTCGATGCTCGGCAGCGAGGCGCTGCAGCTGAGCGACGCCGCCACACCGGCGCGCACCGTGTTCTGAAGCCGGGCGCCGCGGCGGTTCACGGACGCCGCCGATAATGCCGGGTTCACTGCGCCCCCCACGATGTCCACTGCCGCCATTGCCGACGAAGTGCGCCGCCGCCGCACGTTCGCGATCATCTCGCACCCCGATGCGGGCAAGACCACGCTGACCGAGAAGCTGCTGCTGTTCTCCGGCGCGATCCAGATCGCCGGTTCGGTGAAGGCGCGCAAGGCGAGCCGCCACGCCACCAGCGACTGGATGGAGATCGAGAAGCAGCGCGGCATTTCGGTGGCCAGCTCGGTGATGCAGATGGAGTACCGCGGCTGCGTCATCAACCTGCTCGACACGCCGGGCCACCAGGACTTCTCGGAAGACACCTACCGCGTGCTGACGGCGGTCGATGCCGCGCTGATGGTGATCGACGCAGCCAACGGCGTCGAGCCGCAGACGCGCCGTCTGCTGCAGGTGTGCCGTGCACGGAACACGCCGATCCTGACCTTCGTGAACAAGATGGACCGCGAGGTGCAGGAGCCGCTGGCGCTGATGGACGAGATCGAGCGCGAATTGGGCATGTCGGTCGTGCCATTCACCTGGCCGGTGGGCATGGGCAAGGTGTTCCATGGCGTGATGGACCTCAAGCGCGAGCAGATGCGCGTGTTCGTGCCGGGCGAGGACCGCAACCGCGATGGCGGCGAGATCCTGCAAGGGATCGAGAACCCGGCGTACGGCGAACGCTTCGGCGCGCAGTACGAACACGCCAGGCACGACATCGAGCTGGTGCGCGAAGCGGCGCCGGCGTTCGACGAAGCGCAGTTCCTCGCCGGCCACCAGACGCCGATGTTCTTTGGCTCGGCGATCAACAACTTCGGCGTGCGCGAGGTGCTCGACGCGCTGGTCGACCTGGCGCCGTCGCCAGGCCCGAAGCCGGCGATGCAACGCGAAGTGAAAGCCGAAGAGCCGAAGTTCTCCGGCGTGGTGTTCAAGATCCAGGCGAACATGGATCCGGCGCACCGCGACCGTATCGCGTTCGTGCGCGTGGCTTCCGGCAAGTTCACGCGCGAGATGAAGCTCGTGGTGTCGCGTACCGGCAAGGCCATCCGCGCGACGAGTGC
>DATKJN010000842.1:0-4619 GCA_035543655.1 Burkholderiaceae bacterium
CGCCGCCGCGGCATGGTGCTTGCTGCCGGCCGGCATGCTTTACCCGGCTTTACGTTGCAGAACCACAGGTGCAACCCGCCGGCCCGATGCTGCCGGCATGCAACCTGGTTTCCACCTCGCTACCCGTGTCGCCGCGCCGGCGCTGCTGGCAATGCTGTCGGCCTGCGCCGGCATGGTGTCGCAACGTTCCGGCGAGCCCCCGGCGGTCGGCGTGCCGGCGGCCTGGTCGTCGAGCCGCGATGGTGTGGCCGGCAGCACGGCCGCGCGCGAGTGGTGGAAAGCCTTCAACGACCCGCAGCTGACCGCACTGGTCGAGGGCTCGTTGCAGACCAACACCGATGTGCACACCGCGCGCGCCAACCTGCAGCAGGCGCGTGCGTTGGTCACGGTCCAAAACGCGACCCTGCTGCCGCAGGTCGACGCCAGCGGCTCGGCGCAGCGCAGCAAGAACGACGGCGTGCGCGCCAGCAGCCTGTTTCGCGCCGGCTTCGATGCGAGCTGGGAGCCCGATCTGTTCGGTGCCAACCGCGCCGGCTTGAGCGCTGCGCAAGCCGACGCGCTGGCCAGCGCCGCCTCGCTTGGCGACGTGCAGGTGACGGTCGCCGCCGAGGTGGCGAGCAACTATCTCACTTGGCGCGGCACCGGCGTGCGCCTGCAGGTGGCGCGCGAGAACCTGAAGCTGCAGGAAGAGACGCTGCAGATCGCGCAGTGGCGCACGCAAGCGGGCCTGGGCACGTCGCTCGAGGTCGAGCAGGCGCGCGCCGGCACCGAACAGACCCGCGCGCTGATCCCGGTGCTCGAAGCCACGCAGGCGCAGACCGCGCACAGCATCGCGGTGCTCACCGGCCGCGCCCCGGGCCAGTTGCCCGAGCTGACGACGGCCGGCGAGGTCCCGATGGCATCCGACGGCATCGCGCTGACGATCCCCGCCGACACGCTGCGCCAACGTGCCGACGTGCGTCGCGCTGAAGCCGACGTGCGCGCCGCGGCGTCGCGGGCCACGCAGGCCGAAGCGCAACGTTATCCGAGCTTCTCGCTCAGCGGCAACATCGGCTTGAGCGCGCTGACCCTCGGTGCGCTCGGTGCGTCGGGCGGTGGCGCGGCCGCGCTGCTGGCCGGCGTGTCGATCCCGCTGTTCAACGGCGGCGCCTTGAAGGCGCAGGTCGATGCGCGTGACGCCGCCCTCGCCGCCGCCGGTTCGGCGTACCAGGGCACGGTGCTCACCGCACTGAAGGACGTCGAGGACTCGCTGGTGGGGTTGAAGAGCTCGCAGGAGCGCCGCACCACGCTGCAGCGCGCCGCCGAGGCGGCCGACAACGCGTCGCTGATCGCACGCCAGCGCTACGGCAGCGGCTTGATCGACTTTCAAACCGTGCTCGACACGTTGCGCACGCAGCTCAACGTGCAAGACAACCTCGCCGCCGCGCGCACCGACGTGGCCACCGCCCAGGTGCGCCTGGTCAAGGCGCTCGGCGGCGGCTGGATTCCCGACGAAGCCGCCTTGCAGGCGGCACGACGACCATGAGCACTGAAGTTCGCAACGCCTCATCCACTTCGCAGCACGTCGACGAGTTGATCGGCGCGCCCGCGCCTGCGTGGTGGCGACGCCCGTCGAGCTGGATCGGCGGCGTGGTGTTGTTTGGCGCCATCGTCGGCGTGGGGTTGTGGTGGTCGCAGCGTGACGCACGGGCGCAGCCCAGCTACGTGACCGCGCCAGTCGCGCGCGGTGACCTGCGCATGCAGGTCACGGCCAACGGCACGCTGCAACCCACGCGCACGATCAACATCGGCAGCGAGCTGTCGGGCACCGTGTCGGAGGTGTTCGTCGACATCAACGACAGCGTCAAGAAGGGCCAGGTGCTGGTGCAGCTCGACCTGGCCAAGCTCAAGGACCAGATCGCGCGTTCGCGCGCATCGCTCGCCGCCTCGGAGGCCAAGGTGGCGCAGTCGGTGGCCACGACCAAGGAATCGCAGGGCAACCTCGGCCGCCTCGAGGAGGTGTATCGCATCTCCGGCGGCAAGGTGCCGTCGCAGACCGAACTCGACACCGCTCGCGCCACGCTGGACCGTGCACGCGCCGACGAGAACAGCGCGCGTGCCGGTGTCAACGATGCACGCGCCGCGCTGTCGACCGACGAGACCAACCTGCGCAAGGCGTCGATCCGTGCGCCCAGCGATGGCGTGGTGCTGACGCGGCAGGTCGATCCCGGCAACGCGGTGGCCGCGTCGCTGCAGGCCGTCACGCTGTTCACGCTGGCCGAAGACCTGAAGAAGCTGCGCCTGCTGGTCAACGTGGACGAGGCCGACGTCGGTTCGATGGCGGTGGGCCAGAAGGCCACGTTCACCGTGAGCGCGTACCCGAATCGCAAGTACCCCGCGACCGTGAACCGCGTCGCCTATGGCTCGACCACCACCGACAACGTGGTCACCTACCAGGCGCAACTCGACGTCGACAACCAGGACCTGTCGTTGCGACCCGGCATGACCGCGACGGCCACCATCACCGCCACCGAGCGCCAGCAGGTGCTGCTGGTGCCGAACACCGCCTTGCGATTTGCGCCGGGCAGCTCGGCGCGCGCCAATGCACCCGCAGCGGCGGCCTCCGGCGCGCGCAGCGGCATCGTCGGCAGCCTGATGCCGCGCCCGCCGGGTCTCGGCGGCCGTCGCGCCGGTGGCGGCAATGCGCCGGGCGCCAATGCGCCGGCCGCGCCGGGCCCGCGCCAGGTGTGGGTGCTGCGCGAGGGGCAGCCGGTGGCGGTCCGGGTCACCACCGGGCTCACCGACGGCCGCGTGACCGAAGTGGTCAGCGACGAATTGCAGCCGGGCATGCAGGTGATCACCGATCAACGCAGCGGAGGCACCTCGTGAGCGGGACCCATGCGCTCGAACGCACGCGCCTGGGCGCCGCCGGGGCGCCGCCGGCGCCGCACGATCACGCGGCTGGCGCACCGGTGGCGGTCGGCGAGCCGTTGATCCGCCTGCGCGGCGTGACCAAGACCTATGGCATGGGCACGGCGAGCTTCCAGGCGTTGCGTGGCGTGGACCTCGACATCAAGGCCGGCGAGTTCGTGGCCGTGATGGGCCCGAGCGGCTCGGGCAAGTCCACCGTGATGAACATCCTCGGCTGCCTCGACACACCCACCAGCGGCCAGTACCAGTTTCGCGGCGTGCCGGTGGAGAAGCTGTCACGCGACCAGCGCGCACGGCTGCGCCGGCGCTGGCTCGGCTTCGTGTTCCAGGGCTTCAACCTGCTGGCACGCACCTCCGCACAGGAGAACGTGGAACTGCCGCTGCTGTACCGCGGCGAGAAAGCGGCAGATCGCCACGCGATGGCCAAGCGCGCGCTGGCCGCGGTGGGGTTGGCCGGCTGGGAGCACCACACGCCGGCCGAGCTGTCGGGCGGCCAACAGCAGCGCGTGGCGATCGCGCGCGCGATCGTCTGCGAGCCGGCGGTGCTGCTCGCCGACGAGCCGACCGGCAATCTCGACTCGCAGCGCAGCGTGGAGATCATGGAGCTGCTGCGCCAGCTCAACGAAGAACAGCAGATCACCGTGCTGATGGTGACGCACGAGCCGGACATGGCAGCCTATGCGCGCCGCGTGGTGCGCTTCGTCGACGGCTTGGTGGCCTCCGACGTCGCACAGCAAGCGGGATCCGGAGGCTGAGATGTGGTGGAACACCCTGCTGCTGTCGCTGCGCGAGATCCGCCGGCACCTGCTGCGCTCGTTCCTCACGATCCTCGGCATCGTGATCGGCGTGAGTGCGGTCATCACGATGGTCACGCTCGGCAACGGTGCCACGCGCGCGGTGCAGGACCAGATCACCAGCCTCGGCACCAATCTGCTGATGGTGCGCCCCGGCCAGCGCCTGGGACCCGGCAGCGGCGGCGCGCCATTCTTCAAAGAGGCCGATGCGGTGGCGGTGGCCACGCAGATCGGCGGCATCCGCGCGGTGGCGCCCGAGGTGCGCAGCGGCGGCACGGTGGTGGCCAACGGCCGCAACTGGACCACCACCCTCACCGGCAGCACCAACGACTATTTCGTCACCAACAACTGGAGCGTGCGCGAAGGCCGCACCTTCACCGACAACGAGATGATCGCAGGCGCCGCGGTGTGCCTGATCGGCGAGACGATTCGACGCGAGCTGTTCGGCAACGGCTCGCCGGTGGGCGAACCGCTGCGGGTGAAGCAGTTCTCCTGCGAGATCATCGGCGTGCTCGGCTCCAAAGGCCAGGGCGCGATGGGCAACGACCAGGACGACGTGGTGATCCTGCCGCTGCACACGGTGCAGCGACGCGTGCTCGGCAACCAGCGCGTGAACACCCTGCTGGTGTCGATGGAAGACGGCAGCGACGCCGACCGCATCAAGTCGAGCCTGTCGCAGCTGCTGCGCGAACGCCGCAAGCTGGCCGACGCCGACGACGACAACTTCAACGTGCTCGACACCAAGCAAGTGGCCGACACGCTGTCGGGCACCACCAAGATCATGACCACGCTGCTCGGTGCGGTGGCGGCGGTGAGCCTGCTGGTGGGCGGCATCGGCATCATGAACATCATGCTGGTCAGCGTGACCGAGCGCACGCGCGAGATCGGCGTGCGGCTGGCGATCGGCGCGCTCGA
>DATKJN010000843.1:0-2154 GCA_035543655.1 Burkholderiaceae bacterium
ACGCCCCCGGCGCGGCCTTCGACGCGCTCGAGCATCCACTTCAGCACGCGCATGTTCTCGCCGTAGCCGGGCCACACGAACTTGCCGTCGGCGCCCTTGCGGAACCAGTTGACGCAGAAGATGTGCGGCTGCCTGGCGCCAGCGGCCTGCATGTTGGCGCCGATGCCCAGCCAGTGCTTGAAATGTTCACCCATGTGGTAGCCCATGAACGGCAGCATCGCGAACGGGTCGCGACGCACGGCGCCGTTGCCGCCGGCCATTGCGGCGGTGGTCTCGCTGCCCATGGTGGCGGCCATGTACACGCCTTCGACCCAGCTGCGCGCCTCGGTCACCAGCGGCACGGTGGTGGAGCGACGGCCGCCGAAGACGAAGGCGTCGATCGCCACGCCGGCCGGGTTGTCCCACTCGCTGTCGAGCGCCGGGTTGTGGATCGCTGCCACGGTGAAGCGCGCGTTCGGATGCGCCGCCTTGGCGCCCGTCTCCTTGGCAATCGCCGGCGTCCAGTCCTTGCCCTGCCAGTCGATCAGGTGCGCCGGCGGCACGTCGCTCATGCCTTCCCACCAAACATCGCCGACGTCGGTGAGCGCCACGTTGGTGAAGATCACGTCGCGCTTGAGCGACGCCATGCAATTGGGGTTGGTCTTGACGTTGGTTCCCGGCGCCACGCCGAAGTAACCCGACTCCGGATTGATCGCGACCAGTCGCCCGTCCTTGCCGGGCTTGATCCAAGCGATGTCGTCGCCGATGGTGGTGACCTTCCAGCCTTCGAAGGTCTTGGGTGGCACCAGCATCGCAAAGTTGGTTTTGCCGCAAGCACTGGGAAAGGCCGCGGCCACGTGGTACTTCTTACCGGTGGGCGAGGTGACGCCCAGGATCAGCATGTGTTCGGCGAGCCATCCCTGGTCGTGCCCCATCTTGGAAGCGATGCGCAGCGCGAAGCACTTCTTGCCCAACAACGCGTTGCCGCCGTAACCCGAGCCATAACTCCAGATCTCGCGCGTCTCGGGGTAGTGCACGATGTACTTGGTCTTGTTGCAGGGCCACGCCACATCCTTTTGGCCCGGCTTCAGCGGTGCGCCGACGGTGTGAACGCACGGCACGAAGTCGCCATCGGATCCCAGCACATCGAACACCGCGCGACCCATGCGCGTCATGATCCGCATGTTGACCGCCACGTACGGCGAGTCGGACAACTCGACGCCGATGTGCGCGATCGGCGAGCCGATCGGGCCCATCGAGAACGGCACCACGTACATGGTGCGACCGCGCATGCAACCCCGGAACAGCGCCTTGTCGCCCGTCTCGAGCAGCGTGCGCATCTCCTTGGGGTCGATCCAGTTGTTGGTGGGACCGGCGTCTTCCTCGCGCCGGCTGCAGATGAAGGTGCGGTCCTCGACACGCGCCACGTCGCTCGGGTCACTCAGCGCCAGGTAGCTGTCGGGGCGCAGTTGCGGGTTGAGCCGTTTGAACGTGCCGCCGTCGACCAACTTCTGGCACAGGCGGTCGTATTCGGCTTTGGAACCGTCGCACCAGTAGACATCTTCGGCTTCGGTCAGCGCGGCCATGCGCGCCACCCAATCCATCAAGCGCTGGTGCTTCACGTAGGCGGGCGCATTCAAGCGCACACCTTCCAGGCGGGGGCTGTTCATCGGCGATCCAATCATCGAAGGTTAGAAACGGGTTTGGACCAACCTCGCAGCCCGAGAATGGGCGCGGTGGCGGGGTTCGGCCAAAGCCGCAAGCGGCGGTGTGGGGGTAGGGCGATTTGCGTGCCGAACAGGCGTGAAGCAACGGGCCGTGGCGGGGCTATGGGCGCGGGCTATGGGCAAATTTTGGGCGCAGTGTAATCGCGCCGTAACCACCGAAAGCCGGGGGCACGCCCGCAAAGCAGGTATGACCAAACACCGCCGAATTCGCCGGCGAAGACGCCGTTTGCATGCGGCAAATCGGCTGCGATCAGCCGTCAGCGTCGCGCTTTAGGTCGCGAAACGCCGCAAACAGCCACGAGCGCATGCCAATCAGCACCGTATAGGGTCGCTTCTGGTCCGGCGGCAGCCTTTGGTCGGCCAGATGCTGCTGCGCGAAGTCCTGCGCCACGCGTTGCAGCCTTTCGTTGAACAACGCCGCCAGGCTGCGCCCGATCTGGCCGTGCAC
>DATKJN010000844.1:0-15894 GCA_035543655.1 Burkholderiaceae bacterium
CGAAATAGATCACCACGAACACCAGGATGTCGCACACGATCATCACGCAGTCGCGCACCGCCAGCGCGGTCTGCATGACCTTGGTCGAGATGCGGCCGGCAAACTCGTCCTGGTAGAACGTCATGCTCTGGTCGAGCAGCAGGCGATGGAAATTCCAGCGCAGCCGCATCGGAAAGTTTGACGAGATCACCTGGTACTTGATCAGGCACCACACGCCGACCACCGCGATGCTGGCCAGCAGCAGGCCTGCCAGCAGCCACAGCGTCGGCCCTTCATCGAGCCACAGGCGCTCACGCGGCATGCGGCCGAGCCAGTCGACCACCTGGCCGAGCACGCCGAACAACAGCGCCTCGAACGCGCCCACCATCGCCACCAACACGATGATCAGCGCCACGTAACCGCGCATGCCCTTCGTGCAGGCCCACACGAACGGGAACAGCCCGCGCGGCGGCTGCGGTGGCGCGTCCTCCGGATACGGGTGGATCAGTCGTTCGAAGCGTGAAAACAAGGGCTCGTCCGCTGAAAACCTGTGAGCGTAGCGGATTGCCCGCGCCGCCCCATCAGCGGGGTCCGGGATCGGCGACGCCGAGGCGACAACCCGCGGGCAACGCGCCGACACAAAACCGGTCGCGAAGGCGGAATCCAAACCCCGCGCTCTGCGTACGCGTGCACACCCGGGCGGTCCGTGCTGCCATCGCGCGCGGCGTCCACGGGCAGGAGCACACCATGGACATCACGCGCAAACGCTTCATCGAGTTGTTCAGCAGCGCCAGCGCGCTGCTCATCCTGCAGGGCTGCGGAGGAGGGAGCGACTACGGCGGCTCGCCCGCCCCCGCCCCGGGGCCGGCGCCGGCGCCCGCAAGTGGCTGTGGTGAGGCGATATCAGCCAACCACGGCCACGCCTTGGCAGTGCCGGTGGCCGACCTCGACTCCACGACCGCGATGACTTACAGCATCATGGGCGCGGCCGCGCACAACCACCAAGTGACGTTCAGCCCGGCGCAGCTGCAACAGCTGAAGGCCGGCACGGCAGTCACGGTGGTGTCGACGGACTTCCCCGGCGACGGCCACAACCACAACGTGACCGTCACCTGCGTCATTGTCTGAGGGCGCGACCGCTCGCGAGCACGCGCTGGCCGAGCCGGCGCGCCACGTCACTGATAGGCGACGTACTTGTTGCCAGCGGCCTTGTAGCGCTCGATCGCCTTCTTCAGGTCGGTGTATTCCTCGCAGCCGAACGTGCAGGCCTTGTCGAGTACTGCCAGGCGCTTCTCGGCGCTGGGCAGGTCGCCCTTCATCAGGTACAGCTGGCCCGAGTACTCGAGCGCGCCGCGGTGGTTCGGGTTGATGCGCAACGCTTCGTTGTAGTAGCGCTCCGAGGCGTCGAGATCCGGCGAACTGCCGCGGCGGATGCTGAAGCCCATCAGGTTGTTCCAGTCGGCGCTGGCCGGGTCGTTGACGCGCTGCAACTCGGCCACGGCCTCGGGCCACTTCTTGGCCTTGATCAGCGTCCGGGCCTCCGACAGCTTGTCGGGTGTGGCGGCGGCCGGCGCGGGGGTGTCGGCGGCCCACGCCGCGTGCTGCAGGGCGAAGGCCATGACGATGGCGGGCAAGAGGCGCAAAAGTAGCTGCTTCATGGTGTCATCCTCGATGAGTTCGGTGGGACTTGAAAATGCAACACCGGCGTGGTGTCTGCAGCGCACGTACGGAGCGGCCGCACGGACGGACGCATCGCCGCAGACGGCCTCACCAGAGTTTGACGCAGTGGCCGCTGGCCACGAAGGGGGTCGACGGCGCGTCCGCGCCCGCCGTCACCGGCTCGATCGTCAGGGCCAGTCGGCCGACGGTGAAAAACAGCTTCTCGGCGCTGTCGGTCAGCGCGATGGTCGCCGAGCCCCGCGCCGGCACCAGGCCCACCAGGAACGGCGCCCCTTCGCGCGGCAGTGCCCACAGCCGGGCCACCTGCCCGTCGGGCACCGTGAGTGGCTGCAGCAGCTTCACCGTGATGCTGCGGCCGTGCCGGCGCGAACTGGCCAGCAGCGCCGGCTGGCCGGCATCATTGATCAGCAGGCCGACGTAACTTTGCGGCAGCGCTTCGCTGCGCGACTCCAGCTCCAGCCACTGCGGCTGCAGCTTCAGCACCACCGTGGCCGCCAGCACGCCGGCCAACGCGCCGCCCAGCACACGCGGCGCCAGCAGTGCCTGCACACGAGCCCAGAAGCTCGGGGCGGCAGCTTTCTCGCGGCTTGCGAACAGGCGCTGCTGCAGGCCGTGCCACACCTGATCGCGCGGCTGCACCGGTGGCACGCCGGCGGCCAGCACGTCGAAGCGCTGCTGCCAACGCACCACCACGCGAGTGGCCAGCGGGGCCTCTGCCAGCAAGCGCTCGAAGCGGCGGCGGGCGCGCCCGGTCAGCGTGCCCAGCACGTACTCACGTGACAGGCGCTCCAGGCGCTCGGGTTGCAACAGGTTCACGCGGTGACCCCCCGCGCGCCCAGGCACTCCTTCAGCTTGTCCAGCCCGCGCCGCACCCAGGCCTTGGCGGTGCCCAACGGAGCACCCATCTGTGCAGCGATCTCCGTGTGCACCAGGCCACGGTAGTACGCCAGTGCGAGCGCCTGACGTTGCTGCGCGTTGAGCGTTTGCATGCAGGCGTCGATGTGCGCGCGCTGCAGGCTGTCGTCGAGCATCTGTTGCGGCTCGAGCGCGCTGTCGGCGCGCACCTCGAACGCCTCGTCTTCGAGCGCCCCGGTGCTGCGACGCTCGCTGGAACCGGAGCGCAGCGTGTCGATCGCCTTGTTGCGCACGACATTGATCAGCCAGGTCATGGGGGTGGCCACACTCGGGTTGTATCCGCGCGCGCCGTGCCAGACATTGACAAACGCCTCCTGCAATACCTCTTCTGCACGCTCGCGGTTGTTCAATATACGGAGCGCGACGCCCAAAAGATGCGCGCAGGTGGCGTGGTACACGCGCTCAAACGCCGCGCGATCCTGCATGGCCACACGGGCCATCAAGGCGCTGAGATCGTCGCTGGGCGTCATCTCGTGTGTGCTGCGGTCGGCCAGGGGCCGCCATTGTGCGGTCGCTGCGGCTACACCCGGCGACAACGTCCGTTGCGCATGTAATCCAAGGTGCCCGGGCATGCCGTATGCTGCGCGGGCACGGGCACCGGGTGGTGTCCTGCAGGGAACCAGCCACTGTAGGAGAGCCGATTGGCGACCCCGAATTACGCATACGAGAAACGCCAGCGCGAACTGGCCAAAAAACGCAAAGCAGAAGAGAAGCGGCAGCGCAAGCAAACCCCGGGCGGCCGCGAGGGCGAGGGCACGGGCGCGCCGGCCCCAGCTGAGAGCCAAGCCCCCACCCCGGCCCAGGGCGGCGAGCCCACACCCTGAGTCCAGGTTGACCGGACCGCAATAAGGCAAAAGGCCGCGTTACCGCGGCCTCGTCGCAACGGCGCGCCGGTGGCGCACCGCCAGCCCTAAGGTGTCAGAGCACGCGGATGTTCGCGGCTTGCAGACCCTTTTGGCCCTGCTTCACTTCGAACTCGACGCGCTGGTTTTCCTGCAGGCTGCGGAAGCCGCCGTTGTTCTTGATTTCGCTGTGGTGGGCGAACAGGTCCTTGCCGCCGCCTTCGGGCGTGATGAAGCCGTAGCCCTTGCCGTCGTCGAACCATTTGACGACGCCGATCTGGGTGCCTGGGGTGCTCATGGATGCATTTCCTTCGTGAAACTGTGAATAGACAAGCTCACGCGGCAGGCTCACGCCCACCGCGGACAGAAACACTCAAGAAACGTCAAACCGGGAGTAACTCGGGTCGCAGATCCGGTGCGGCGCTTACAGGCGCACCGGGCGACGAGAAGACCTTGTGGAAACGGCCTCGTGTATGTCTGTGCCGTTAATGTAGCCGCAAATCGGACATGCCGGTCGATTCGAACGCACCGGCCCGCCGTGCGCGCGGCACGTGCGGGTCGGTCCGGCGAGCCTTTAGTCGCCGTCGGTGCAGCCGTTGTCGCGCACCAGGCAGCGTGCGTAGCCCGGGTCGTTCTTCAGCTTGAACATCACGCGCGCGGCCACGGCGGTGTCGGCAAAGTCGGAAAACAGGCCATCGACGCCGAGTTCATAGAAGCGAAGGTATTCGTTCACCGGGTTGCCCTTGTCGTCGAGCGGCTGGCGCGAGCGCTCGTTGCGGAACGTCCAGGTGTGCACGATCAAGCCCCGCGCATGGGCGCGCTCGATCAGGTCGGTGGGCGCGATCACCTCGCGGTCGGCCTCGTTGACCGCCCCGTCACCGTTGGCGTCGGCGCATGCAGTGCCGCTGGGTGCCAGCAGCTTGCACCGGGTGCTCTGGATGTAATACTTCCACGGCCCGATGCCGTCGGCGTAGGTGGCCACCTCGGCCAGCCCGGCCGGCGTGACGAGGTCTCGGAACAGCCCCGCGCGACCCGACACCACCCAGTCATACGGCTTGTCGAAGGGCGCCGCGTAGGTGATGGTGCCGTCGGGCGCGAGGTCGTCGGCATCGACGAGTTGCACCAGGCGCAAAGGCGTGCGCGGGCGCAGGTAGCGCAGGTTGGCAGTCTCGAACGACTGGATGATCACCGGCGCGAAGCGGTGGTTCCAGCCCGCGCGCGCCAGCACGCGCAACAAGCGGTCTTCGAGCGCGAGGCCGTGCTGCTGGTGGTAGGTGGGATGTTTGGTTTCGGGGTAGATGCCGATCGTGCGGTCCTTGTCGCGCGACTTGCGCTTGGCCAGTTCGATCACCTCTTCGAGCGTCGGGATCTTGAAGCGGCCGTCGAACTGCTGCCCGCGGTCGGCCACCGGCTGGATCGCGCCGAGCTGCTTGATCTCGGCCAGCGTGAAGTCGCGCGCCCAGTAGCCGTCGGTCGGCACGCCATCGACCACCTCCATGCGCCGCCGGCCTTCGAACTGCGGCAGGCTGGCCACGTTGGTGGTGGCGATCAGGTTGGGTTCGTGGCGCGCGATCAGGTGGCCATCCTTGGTCGCGACCAAATCAGGCTCGATGTAGTCGGCGCCCAGCTCGATGCCGAGCGCATAGGCTTCCAGCGTGTGCTCGGGCAGGTAGCCGCTGCCGCCGCCCCGGTGGCCGATGACCAGCGGCTTCGGTTCGTTGTGGGTGAAGTGATGCGGGCGCCAGTCATGGGCCTGGCTCCACGTGCAGCCGAACAACAGCGCGGTGAACGACACGCCGGCGGCAGCGCGGCGCAGCAAGGATGCGAGCTTCATGGTGTCTCCTGATGGACCACCGATCGTGCGCGGTGCCGATGACGCCGCTGTGACGCCTCGGCCCGCGCGGCCCGTGTTGTGGGATCGGGGCGTGAACGATAGAGCAACGCCCGCGCCACCGCCGCCCGGTCCTGACGCGCAGGATGGTTATTCGCGGCGGCGAATCACTCGACCTTGCCGATGCGCTGCACGACGTTGGCCATCACCGCGGCGTCCTGGTCCCAGTAGGTCTGGAAATCGGGCGCATCGAGGTACTCGACCGGGCTGCCGGCGGTGCGGATCGTCTGCAGCACCTGCGCGTCGGCGGCCACTTTGCGCGCGGCGGCGCGCAGTTTCTGCACCACGTCGTCCGGCGTGCCCGCCGGCACGAACAGGCCCGACCATTGCGCGAACTTCACCGGATGCCCGAGGCTCGCGAGGCTCGGCACATCGGGCAACGCAAGCAATGGCTTCTCGCCCCAATGCGCCAGCGCACGCAAACGTCCCGAGCGGATGTGTTGGGCCACGCTGGCCGGGCCGCTGGCGATCGCATCGACCTGCCCGCCCAGCAACGCCACCACCGCCGGGCCGGCACCGGTGAACGGGATGTGCACCATGCGAAAGTCGGCATCGGCTTTCAGCATTTCCATCGGCACGTGCATCGTGCCGTAGTTGCCCGAACTGCCGTAGTTGAACGCACCCGGCTTGCGCTTCGCGTCGGCGAGGAACTCAGCCAGGCTCTTCCACGGCGCGTCGGCGCGCACCACAAACACCGTGGGATCGGCGGTGAAGCGTGCGATCGGCTTGAACTGGTTCAACGTGAATGCCGGCCGGCGGCCAAACAGCTTGTCGGCCTCGGGCAGCACCGAGATCGACGACAACGCCATCAGCACCGTGTAGCCGTCGGGCGACGCGCGCGCCACTTGACCCATGCCGAGCGCGCCGCCGGCGCCGGCCTTGTTCTCGATCACCACGGTCTGCTTGAGCTCCTTGCCCAGAGCGTCGGCCACCGGCCGCGCCACCGTGTCGGCGACGCCGCCGGGCGGGAACGGCACCACCATCGTGATGGTGCGGTCCGGATACTGGGCCCGCGCGGCCATGCAACAAGCCAGCAGCGTGAGCCCTGCAGCGAGCCAGCGCGCCGTGGCGCGCAACGATTGATTCATCGTCGACCTCGTGTGTGCCATGCGCCGACTGTAGAGGCGGCGCTCCATTCGTTCCATTGGTGGCACCGATATCATCGTCCTCACCTCCACTGGGCTTGGCGTGCCGTGCAGACATTCGACTACCTGATCGTCGGTGGCGGCTCGGCCGGCTGCGTGCTGGCGGCGCGCCTGAGCGAAGACCCGCAGGTGCGCGTGGCGCTGTTGGAGGCGGGCCCACCGGACAAAAGCGTGCTGATCCACTGCCCTGCGGGGCTGGCGGTGCTGGCGCAGAACGGCCAGGCCAACTGGGCCTTCGACACCGTGCCACAACCTGGCTTGAACGGCCGGCGCGGCTACCAACCGCGCGGCAAGGTGTTGGGCGGTTCGAGCTCGGTCAACGCGATGGTCTACATCCGCGGCCAGCGCGGCGACTACGACCATTGGGCCGCCGAAGGCAATGCGGGCTGGTCGTTCGACGAGGTGTTGCCGTACTTCAGGCGCGCCGAACACAACGAACGCGGTGCCGATGCCTGGCACGGCGGCGGCGGGCCGCTCAACGTGATGGACCTGCGCAGTCCGAACCGCTTCGGGCCGGTTTTCGTCGAGGCCGCGCGACAAGCGGGCTATCGGCTCAACGCCGACTTCAATGCGGCCGAACAAGAGGGTGTCGGCCTGTACCAGGTGACGCATCGCAACGGCGAACGCTGCAGCGCAGCCAAGGCCTACCTGGCGCCGGCGCGCGTGCGTCCCAACCTCACGGTGATCACCGGCGTTCACGTGACCCGCATCGTCACCGAAGGCCAGCGCGCCACCGGTGTCGAGTTCATTCAATCCGGACACCGGCAGCGGCTGCATGCGGCACGCGAGGTGCTGCTGTGCGCTGGCGCATTGCAGTCGCCGCAGGTGCTGATGCTGTCTGGCATCGGACCGGCCGACGAGTTGGCGCGCCACGGCATCGCGCAGGTCCACGACCTGCCCGGCGTGGGCCGTCACCTGCACGACCACCCCGACGTCGTGCAGGTGGTGGATGCGCCGCACTTGAAAGACCTGTTCGGCTTGTCGTTCGCCGGCGTGATGCGCGTGCTGCAGGGCATCTTCGAGTGGCGCCGGCAGCGCAGCGGCATGCTGACCACCAACTACGCCGAGGCCGGCGGCTTCATCAAGAGCCGGCCCGACGAGCCGACGCCCGACCTGCAGCTGCACTTCGTGATCGGCAAGCTGGTCGATCATGGCCGCAAGACCGTGTTCGGCCACGGCTACTCGTGCCACGTGTGCCTGCTGCGTCCCAAGAGCCGCGGCCGCGTGACGCTGGCGAGCGCCGATCCGCTGGCCGCTCCGTTGATCGATCCGAACTTCCTCGCCGAACGCGACGACGTCGATCGCCTCGTGCGCGGCTTCAAGCTGATGCGATCGATCCTGCGGCAGCCGGCATTGGCCGGCTACACCGGCCGCGAGCTCGACGCCTCGGCGCGTGCGCAGACCGATGCGCAGATCGAGGACTTCATCCGCAACTTCGGCGACACGATTTACCACCCCGTGGGCACCTGCCGCATGGGCTCGGGGCCGCTCGACGTGGTGGACGCGCAGTTGCGCGTGCGTGGCCTGCACGGCCTGCGCGTGGTCGATGCATCGATCATGCCGCGCATCGTCAGCGGCAACACCAACGCGCCGACGATCATGATCGCCGAGAAGACCGCGGACCTGATCCGCGGCCGCGTCGCCACGATGACCGCGGCGCCGGCGGAGCCGGTCGCAGCCTGACCTGCCGTCAGCCGGCGCAGCGCAGCTGCACCGCCTGCACCGTGGCGCCGCTGGCGGCGTCGGTCAGCACCGCGATCACACGCGGCACGCGCCCTCCTTCGCCGCGCGACGGCGCGTCGATGCGGCGCACCAAGGCACCGGCGAACGGCGCGGTGCGCCCATCCAGGCGCACCACGTGGTCGTGGCGCAGCGTGACACCGTGGTTCTCGCCGGCCTTCACTTCGCTCACATGACCGTCTTCGAGCACGGCCCACCACAACGTCCAGCGTGCCCGCGTGTCTTGCAACGGCTGCACCTGCAGCTCCACCTGCTCGCCCACGCGCTGCATCGACAGCCGCACCGTTGCGTTGGATGCCGGCGCCGGCAGCTCGGGCCAGCGCCGCCAATCGCGACCGTTGACCACCACCTGCGGTGTGTAGCTGTAGCGCGCGCCCGCGGCCGCTTGCTGCTGCGCTTGTCGCTCGGTGTGGCGCGCATGGCCGAAGCGGTCTTTCCAACCGAGGCGGTCCCAATAGTCGACGTGAAACGCGGCGGCCAGCACGCCAGGCTGGTCCTTCAGGCCAGACAGCCAGCGATCGGCCGGCGGGCACGAGTTGCAGCCTTCCGAGGTGTACAGCTCCACCACCACGGGCACCTGCGCGCCCGATTCGACGCGGCAGGCCTGCGCGTGCGCGACCGGCGCGGCGAGCGCACCGGCTGCCGCGACGCCGACCAGCACAGGCAAGTGCAGAAGTCTTTGATGCACGTGTGGATCTCCGAGCGGTTTGCCGAACGTGCGGCGGGACCGCAAGCACGAGCAGATGTTGGGTCGCGTCCGCCCAAGCCCCTCTTACAGCGCGGACACCGGTGACCGCAGCGGAGTGAGTGGCGCGAGCAGGTATCCTTGCCGCCCCGCCGCAAGTGCCCATGGCTGCGATCCACATCACGGACATCGAGTCCGCCATCAACTGGTGGCGCGAGCGTTCGCCTTCGCCGGACGGGATCAGCGCGTGCCCCGAAGTGCGCGCACTGGCCGAAGTCTACGGGCTGCTGGTGTACTACCGACAGAACGAAGCCGACGATGTCACCATGCCGCGCGCGGCGCGCGAGGCCTGGCTCGCATGGTATGCCCACACACCCGATGCGCCGTGCATCGCGATCTGTTCCACCGCGCAGGGCGATCCGGTGTGCAAGGGCTGCGGCCGCACAGAAGACGAAGTGCAGCACTGGCCGCTGCTGACGCCGGCCGAAAAGCGCGCCGTCTGGCGCCGCATCACGATGGAGGCCAAGGCCTGGCGCTTCAACCGCTATGCCGAGCGCGCCCGAACCGCCACTGGCGTTGACCATCCGCAATCGATGCCGACCGACGCCGAGGTCGCGCGCCCATGACGGCGCCGGTGCTGCGCCAGCCGGCCCGCACGCCGGCTGCCTCGTTGCGCCACGACGCGCGGAACATCGTCTCGCTCGCCTGGCCGATGTTGATCGGCCAGCTCGCGGTGCTGGGCTTTTCCACCGTCGATACCGTGCTGGTCGGACGCCACTCCGCCACCGACCTGGCGGCATTCGCGGTCGGCTCGGCGGCCTACATCACGGTGTTCATCGGCCTGATGGGGGTGGTGCTCGCGATCGGCCCGATCGTGGGGCAGCTGTACGGGGCCAAGCGGCTCGAAGACGCCGGCCATCAACTGCACCAAAGCGTGTGGCTCGCGCTCGGGTTGTCGGTGATCGGTTGCCTGCTGCTGGTGTTTCCCGCGCCGTTCTTGATGCTGTCGCGTGCCACGCCCGAGGTGGCCGACAAGATCCGCGGTTACCTGCTGGCGCTGGCGTGTTCGCTGCCCGCGTCGCTGCTGTTCACGGTGTACCGCGGTTTCAACACCGCGGTGTCGCGGCCGAAGGCGGTGATGGTGCTGCAACTCGGCGGGCTGGCGCTGAAGATCCCGCTGTCGATTTCATTGGTGTTCGGCGTGTCGTCGCTCGGCATCCCCGCGCTCGGCGTGACCGGTTGCGGCATCTCGACGCTGATCGCGATGTGGGCACAAGCCATCGCCGCCTACGTGGTGCTGCGCAACGACCGCTTCTACGATCGCTTCGCGCTGCGCGGCCACGGGCTCGATCGGCCGCAGCGGGCGTCGCTGCTGGCGCTGCTCCGGCTGGGCATTCCGCTGGGCCTGACGATCCTGATCGAGGTGACCGGCTTCGCCTTCATGGCGATCTTCATCGCCCGCCTGGGCGCCACGCCGGTGGCCGGCCACCAGATTGCGGTGAACCTGGTTTCGATGATGTTCATGATGCCGATGGCGCTGTCGAACGCCACCACGACCCTGGTGGCGCAAAGCATCGGCGCGAACCGCCTGCGCGACGCGCGACGTCTGAGTCTGCATGGGCTGCAGGTGACGATGGCCTTGGCCGCGATCACCGGCGCGTTGGTGTACCTGTGGCGCGAGCCGATCGTCGGCCTGTACACGTCCGACGTGGCGGTGGCCGCGGTGGCGCTGTCGCTGCTCAGCTGGGTCGGCTGGTTCCATCTGTGCGATGCGCTGCAGACACTGGCGCAGTTCGTGCTGCGCGCGTGGCGCATCACGGTGATCTCGCTCGTCGTGTTCGTGCTGTCGATGTGGGGCATCGGGCTCGGCGGCGGCTACGTGCTGGCCTTCGACGTGGGCGGCATGGCGCCGGCAGCGTGGCAGGGTCCGATCGGCTTCTGGGTCGCCGCGACGGCCGGCCTGCTGAGCGCGGGCGTGGTGTTGACCTCGTTCCTGCTGTGGATGCAGAAGCAACGGGTCCGAGCGCTGCCGGAAGCAGGAGCCGCGTGAGCGCTCGGCTTCAGGCCGGCAGGGTGATGACGAAACAGCTGCCGCCGCCGTCGCGCGGCTCGCAGTGCACGTTGCCGCCGTGGCGCTCGGCGATCTGCTTGACGAGGCTCAGGCCCAATCCCACGCCGCCCTCGCGCTCGGCATGGCCCGGCAGGCGAAAGAACGCCTCGAAGATGCGCTCGCGAAACGCCTCCGGGACCCCGGGACCGCGGTCGCACACGCGCAGCCGCACCGCACGGCCGTCGCGCTCGACGATCGCATCGATCGTGCCGGCACCGTAGCGGCGTGCGTTCTCGAGCAGGTTGCGCAGCGCGCGCCGCAGCAGACGTTCGTCACCGCTCAGGCTGATCGGCTCGCCGCTGACCTGCGCGTCGACACGGGCCGCCTCTTCGGCTGCCAGGCCGAGCAACTCGACCGGTTCGCGCTTGAGCTTCCAGGCATCGGCATCGAGCCGGCTGGCGAGCAGCACCTCTTCAACCAGTGCATCGAGCTCGGCAATATTGACCTCGATCTCATGGCGCAGGGTCTCGCGCTGCGCGCCTTCGGCTTGCGGCAGCATCGCCATCGCCATCTTCATCCTCGCCAGCGGCGAGCGCAGCTCATGGCTCGCGTTGGCCAACAGACTTTGGTGCGAACGCACCAAGGTCTCGACGCGCTCGGCCGCCTGGTTGAAGCTGCGCGCCACCTTGGCCACCTCGTCGCGGCCCGATTCGTCGACGCGCTGGCCCAGCGAGCCGGCACCAAAACGTTCGACGCCACGCTGCAGCGATTCGAGCCGGCGCGTCAGGCTGCGCACCACCGGGTACGCGCCCAATGCCACGGCGGCGAACAGCAGCGCCAGCAGGGCCAGCAGGCCCACGGTGGACGGCCACTGCGGCGGCATCATCAACGCCGCCCAACGGCTGTCGCCCGCGCGCGCGCCGCGCTCGCTGCCCTGTGGTCGCTCGCCATCGGCCGTCGGGGAGCGCGGCATGCCCGGACCATAGCGCGGCATCGGCCGCATCACCCACAGCGTGCGCCCGTCGTCCAACGACACCGGAATCCCGCGGCGCGCGGTGTCCGATTCACGACGAAGGTAGGCATCGGCCGCGGCGATGCGGCGCCCGTTCGCGTCGTCCAATGCCATCGGCAGTCGCAGGCGCGTGGACCACTCTCGCAGCTCGGCCGCCTGCAGCTCGGGTGCCGCATCGGCCGGCGGCAGCGAACGCTGCACCAGCTCGGCCCAGGCGCTCAGGCGCTCGGATTGCGCGGTCTCGATGCGCACGCGCTCGTTCTCGAGGTGGCGCTGCACGAACCAGCCCGACGCGATCGCAAAGGCGCCGAGCATGCTCACCACCGTGAGCCAGATGCGCAGGTACAGCGACTTCATCGCAGCACCTTGTTCAAGCGTCAGCGTCCTGCTTGCGCGCGAACACGTAGCCGACGCCGCGCACCGTCAGCAGGCGCTTGGGCGCCTTGGGATCGTCTTCGATCGCGGCGCGGATGCGCGACACGTGCACATCGATGCTGCGGTCAAACGCCTCCAGGGGATGGCCCTTGAGACCGTCCATGATCTGGTCACGTGACAGCACGCGTCCGGCACCTTGCGCCAGCACCACCAGCAGGTCGAACTGGTGGCTCGTCAGGTCGCAGGGCTTGCCGTCGAGTCGGGCCTGGCGCGCACCGAGGTCGATCTCGAGCCGGCCGAAGCGCAGCACCTCATCGTCGCCCATCGGCGTGGCGCTGCGGCGCAACAGCGCCTTCACGCGTGCCAGCAGCTCGCGCGGCTCGAACGGCTTGGGCAGGTAGTCGTCGGCGCCGATCTCCAGGCCCACGATGCGGTCCGGCGACTCGCCGCGCGCCGTCAGCATCAGCAGCGGCAGTCGGCGCGTGCGCGCGTCGGCGCGCAGTTCGCGCGTGAGGTCGAGCCCATCGCCGTCGGGCAGCATCAAGTCGAGCAACAGCGCGTCGTAGCTGTGCTGCTTCAGGCGCTCGCGCCCGGCCGCCAGCGATCCGGCCGACGTGACTTCGAAGCCGTTGGCCTGCAGGTAGTCGGCCACCATCGTGGTCAGGCGGGCGTCGTCGTCGATCAGCAGCAGATGTGGCGTCATGGCTCGAGGGCTTTCAACGGCATCGCGCCGGCCACCCGCTTCCGGGCGACCGGCGCATCGCCGCACTGGGGATCAAAGCTTAGCGCGTGGGTTGCTCCAGCGCGCGACGCTCGCGCATGTGGCGCTCGCCCAGGTCGCGGCGCTGTTTCAGGCGCTCGGCCAGTTGCTTGCGCTGATCCGGCGTGAGCACGGCGCTGGCGTCGAGCATCGCCTGGGTCCAGCGACGGCTCGACTGGTCGTGCTGCTGCACCATCTGCTGGCGCACGGCTTCGACTGCACGCGCATCGACGGTCGGCTGCGCGAACAAGGTCATCGCCTGTTCACGCAAGCCGCGCGACGCCTCGCGCTGCTGGCGCACGTCGGCCGCGGCGGCCTTCATGATCTCGCCGATGCGCGTGCGCTGTTCCGGCGTGGCGTTCACGGCATCCAGTGCGCGCCCGAGCATGTGGCCGCCAAACGGCGCACCGCCAGCGCCATCGTGCCTGTGGTGGCGCGCTTCGCCATCACGCGGCACGGCGGACTGCGCCTGCGCGACCGAAACGCACACGCCCGCGGCGGCCACCACGAGGGTGACGGCCATCAAGCGCACGCGGTGCGACGAAGAAACGAGGGACTTGGCTTGCATGACGATCCTTTCGGTATGGGTCCAACGATGGCCGTCATGGTCGATCGGTCGCGTTGCGCCTGCGTGGGCGCGGCGTAAAGCAGCGTAAAGAAGCGCGAGGGGGTGATCCCTGACAACCCCGACACTCAGCCGGCCGGCGCCTCCACGCGCACGAGGCGTCGGCGCATCGTGTAGGTGGGGTTCGCCGACGAGAGTTCGAGTCTCAGCAACAGTCCGCTGGAACGGTCGACCGCCATCACGCCACTCAGGCGCGTGCTGTCGTTGTCACCCAGCGGCGCGTCGCCGAACAGCTCGATCACCGCCACGTCGAACGAGCGCCCGGCGATGGATTGAACGCCCTGCGCCACGACCTGGCCCCGCAATCGCGCATGGCCGAGGGTGGTCGGGTCCGCTGCATACAGGTCGCCGGACAGCACCTGGCCGAGTTGCATGTCAGGTTGCAGCAGCCGGCGCCATTTGATCAGTGGCGCGCGGTTGTCGGCCTGGGTGTTGCCGGCCAAATCCTGCGACCACGGCCCCGGCAGCGTCTGGCCGCCCATGTCGGCCGCGAACTCGATGCGGTCGCGTTTCAACGCCAGCACGCGCAAGCCCAGTTCTTGCGGCGGCGCCTTGGGGTTGACGCGCTCCTCGTAGACGAATCGCTCACCGGCGACCAGTGGCAGTTTCGCGGCACGCTGGGCGCTCATCGCCTCGGGTGGCGGCGGGCACGGGCGCTGCCGCGCCGCGCTGCCCAGCGCCTCGTAGCGGCCCTTCAGTGCCGCCAGTTCCTGCGCCTCGATGCCGTCGGGCCGCATCGCCAGCAGCGCCGGCCAGAACACCATCACGCCCACCCCGAGCATGATGATGTTGTTGCCCGAGCGCGCGTCGACCGCATAGGCCACGTCGGCGGCGCGCAGTTGCACGCGATCGGACTCCTCGTCCATGCGCTCGCAGCTCCAGTCCACGAATTCGGCGGGGTCGGTCCTTTGCGGCACCACCTCGCTCGACCGCGTGGCGCAGCCGGTGGCCGCACACGCCAGCACGGCGGCTTGCACGACTTGGCGGCACAGGAGGGAGGTCACGGCAGGTGCGGCGGCAAGCACTATGGTAGCGCCTGAGTCATGACCCCTGACCCGGCTGCTATGCTGGAGCGCAATGAACAATTGCGCCGTGCTTGGCATCGTCGTGTTGCTCGCCGCATGCGGCTCGAAGCCGTCGGCGCCACCGCAGACACCGTCGCCGCGGGTGCAGACCACCGACCCGGTGAACCGCGTGGGCAACGAGATCGCGCAAGCGGCCACCACGCCGCTGAGCGACCTCAACCTCGTGAACGCGCCGATCCCGGCGCTGTTGATCGAGGCGCAGCGCGCACCCTACGCCGAGCCAGCCGACGGCACCTGCGCGGGCATCGAGGCCCAGGTGATCGCTCTCGATGCGGTGCTGGGCGCCGACCTCGACACGCCACAGACGCCAGTCAATCGCAGCCTGATCGATCGCGGCGCAACTGCGGCGACCCAGGCCGCGACGCAGCAGGTGCGCGGCGCTGCCGAGTCGGTGGTGCCGTTCCGAGGGTGGGTGCGGTACTTGAGCGGCGCGGAACGCTATTCGCGCGAGGTTGTCGCCGCGATTGCCGCCGGTACCGTGCGGCGTTCGTATCTGAAAGGCATGGGCGCCGTGCGCGGTTGCCGGCCGCCGGCGGCGCCGGCCACGATCGAGCGCCCCTGACGCTCGCGTCAGACTAGCGCGGCGCGGCGCGCCGGCTCACTGACATCTCAGGTGTGCGCGCCAGCGTCTGGTAGACAACACAGTAGCGCTCGGTCAGCCGCAGCAGCGTGTCGAGCTGTTCGTCGCTGGCATCGGTGTCGAGCGCGAACTGCAGTCGGATCTGCTGAAACCCGACTGGCGCATCCTTGGCCACGCCGAGCGCGCCGCGAAAATCCAGATCGCCCTCGGCATGCACTTGCGCATCGCGAAGCGAGATGCCCAGCGCGGTGGCGACCGCGTTGAGCGTGACACCGGCACAGGCGACCAGGGCCTGCAGCAGCATGTCGCCCGAGCATGCAGACAGGCCGTTACCGCCGGTGGCCGGGTGCAGGCCTGCCTCGACCAGCGCCTGACCCGTCTCGACGCGACAGCTGACACCGTCGCCCAGGCGGCCGACCGCATGCAGCGTGATGCGTGCCGACTCGGGCTGCGTGCGATAACGGTCTTTGAGCGGCGCCTGCACGGCGCGCAAGGTGTCAGCATTCATCGAGGGGCTCCGGATGCGGCCG
>DATKJN010000845.1:0-10121 GCA_035543655.1 Burkholderiaceae bacterium
ATCTCGAAGGTGTCGCGCGCGCTGTGGCCCACGGCCAGCACCACGTGGTCGGCGCGAATCTGCTCGCCGGAGGCAAGAAGCAGCCCGCGCAAGTGCCCCTGTTCGATCAGCACGTCGGTCACGCGCTGGCCAAAGCGGATCTCACCGCCCAGGGCCTCGATGTCGGCGCGCAGTTTCTCCACGATGCTCACCAAGCGGAACGTGCCGATGTGCGGCTTGGCCACGAACAAGATCTCCTCGGGCGCACCGGCCTTCACGAATTCGGTCAGCACCTTGCGCGTGAGGTGCCGCGGGTCGCTGATCTGGCTCCACAGCTTGCCGTCTGAGAACGTGCCGGCGCCGCCTTCGCCGAACTGCACGTTCGACTCGGCGTCGAGCACGCCCTGGCGCCACAAGCCCCAGGTGTCCTTGGTGCGCTCGCGCACCGACTTGCCGCGCTCCAGCACGATCGGCCGCAAGCCCATCTGCGCCAGCACCAGCGCAGCGAAGATGCCGCACGGGCCGAAACCGATCACCACCGGTCGCGGCCGCGGCTCGGCATAAAAATCGGCCGGCGCGTGCGCCACCAGGCGGTAGCGCGTGTCAGGTGCGGGGCGCACGTGCGGATCGCGCGCATGGCGCGCCAACACCGCATCGGCATCGGCCACGTCGCAGTCGATGGTGTAGATCAGCACCACGGCCGACTTCTTGCGCGCGTCGTGGCTGCGCCTGAACACGGTGAACGCGACCAGCGCCGCATCATCGACACCCAGGCGCGACACGACCGCCTGGCGCAGCGCATCGGGCGCATGGTCCAGCGGCAGGCGCAACTCGGTGATCCTCAGCATGATTCCACCTGCCAGCGCACCCAGGGCCGTGGCTTGCAAGACCCGGGCACTGCCTAACACGGTCGGGCTTGCAAGCCCGGCCGCTTCGTCAGGCGAACGCCAGTCCGCAGGGACTGGCGTACGTCCAGACTCAGCCTCCGCCCTTGCGGGCGCGTTTGCCGGGGTTCTTCTTGCTGCGGGTGTGCGAGCCCCGCTCCTTGCTGACCTTCTGGCCCTTGCCGACCGTGAAGGTCACGCCGCCGGGCGCCTTGGGAGGCGGGGTGAATTTTTTGTCGGCTTCGGTCTTGATCTTGTTGCCCATGCGAGCGGCTCCGGTGCTTTGAAAACAGGATGCGGGATTAGGCCACAAGGCTCAGCGCATGCTGACCGCCAAGACAAACACCAGAAACAGGGCGAATGCGGTACCGGCGATGCCCAGCAGCGCCACCGTGCGCCACAGCGCCGAGCGGGTGCCCAGGCCATAGGTTTCGCGCAGCTGCGCAAACATGTGCAGCGGCGGCACGACCAGCGTGATGAGCGCCAGCAGCCCGCTGAGTGGCGTCAGCGCCAACAAAGCCACCGCTGCAAACAGCAGCGACATGAACGACAGCGAGTACAGGCAGAACACCGCGTGGTCGTACAGCGCGATGTCGCGCCGCAGGACGAACATCAACCACAGGAAAGGCAGCGAGATCGGAATCAGCATGAACGAGAACTTGTAGGCCGTGTTCTTCAAGCGGTAGAGCGCGAGCTCGGGGTTCTTGAGTTGCTGCCGGACCGCCTCGTCCAGCGCCGCATGGCCGGTTTCCAGGTGCGCGCTCCACGCCGGGGAGGGCTGCACCGCTCCGCCCGGCGCGCCCTTGTCGGCAGCCGCATCGAACGCGGCCAGCGCCGCCTCGACGGCCTGCTGCGTCTTGCGCGCCGCCGCCAGGTCGAGTTCGGCGCTCGCCGCGTCCGCGCGCTGGCTGCGCGCGCGGGCCAAGGCGGCCTCGTGCTCGGCGACGTCGGCCTTGGCTTCGTCGACGGCCGTGGCGAGCTGGCTGCGCGCTTCGGCGCGATCGGCGTCGCTGAGCGACGCGGGGGTCACCGACACGCCGCTGGTCAGCGTGAACACGAAGTACATCAGGAACATCGTGAACAGGAACAAGGCCAGCGGCGACACGTAGCGCGTGCGCTGGCCGTCGATGTAGCGGCGCGTCAGCAGCCCCGGGCGTGCCACCAGCAGCAGCACCGTGCGCCACGACTTGGCATCGAAGTGAAGAATGCCGTGCAGCGCCTCTTCGCCGAAGTGCAGCAACGAACGATGGATGTGCGCGCTCTGCCCGCAGCCGGCGCAGTACGCGCCGCTCAACGGCCGACCGCAGTTGCGGCACTGCGTGGGCGGCGGGCCCGGCGGCTGGGCACTCGTGCCCTCCACGACCGCCGCGACCAACCCCGCCGTCACCGCCGCGCCGGCCGCCTCGAGCTCCTCACTCATCGGCGCTCCTCCTTCAACGCGATATCTTGCGCCACACGCTGGCCAGCCACGGCTGCATCGCACGCGGCACCCCGGCGGGCCGATAGTAGTGAGCCAACTCGGCGAAGCCGGCCGCGACCATGTGGCCCTGCCAGGTGTCCCAATCGTGGAACGCGCCATAGCGCCCGCCGTTCCAGCCCTCCTGGCCCTGGCCGTGCGGGTTCGACGCGAACAACACGCCGCGCGGCTTCAGCGTGGCCTGCAGTTGGCGCAGCACACGCGGCAGCTCTGCACTGGGCACGTGGAACAGCGCCGCATTGGCGAACACGCCGTCGAAACGCTCGGCCGGCAGATCCAGATCGAAGAAGCTCTGCTCGAGCACCTGGCAACCGCTGTGTTGCCGTGCCATCGCCGCCAGCACGGATGAGCCTTCCAACCCGGTGGCATGGTGTCCGAGCCGGGTGAACGCCTCCAGGTCGCGACCCGGTCCGCAGCCGAAGTCCAGCACTTCGAACGGCGCAGCGCCTTCGATGTGCTGCAGCAGCGCCTCGATGTTCTGGCGCACGTCGTGGTCGCGAGTGCCTTCCCAGAACGACTGCGCGTTCTGGTCGTAGTGGGCCAGCGTGCGCGCGGCGATCACCTGCAGTGTCTCGGGAGTCAGCGGCATGTGCGATCCCGACTCCCTCAGGCCTTCAACCGATATCCGGTGCGGAAAATCCAGGCCACGGTCAGCAACGACGCCACCAGGAACAGCAGCGTCATGCCGAGGCTGATCGCCAGGCCGACGTCGGCCGTGCCGTAGAAGCTCCAGCGAAAGCCGCTGATCAGGTACACGACCGGGTTGAACAGCGCCACCGTCTGCCAGAACGGCGGCAGCATGTCGATCGAATAGAAGCTCCCGCCGAGAAACGTGAGCGGCGTGACGATCAGCAGCGGGATCACCTGCAGCTTCTCGAAGCCGTCGGCCCAGATGCCGATGATGAAGCCGACCAGGCTGAACGTCACCGACGTGAGCACCAGGAGACCCAACATCCACAGCGGGTGCTCGATGCGCAGCGGCACGAACAGCGCGGCCGTGGCGAGGATGATCAGCCCGAGGATCACCGACTTGGTGGCCGCCGCGCCGACGTAGCTCAGCACGATCTCCAGCGTGGACACCGGCGCCGACAGCAGCTCGTAGATGGTGCCGGTGAACTTGGGAAAGTAGATGCCGAACGACGCGTTGGAGATGCTTTGCGTCAACAGCGAGAGCATCACGAGGCCCGGCACGATGAAGGCGCCATAGCTGACGCCGCCCACCTCTGGAATGCGCGTGCCGATCGCGGCGCCGAACACGATGAAGTACAGCGAGGTCGACACCACCGGCGAGATGATGCTTTGCATCAGCGTGCGGCGGGTGCGCGCCATCTCGAAGCGGAAGATCGCGCGCACCGCATGCAGGTTCATCGTCATTCGTGTTGCTCCAGCAAGCCAACGAAGATGTCCTCCAGCGAGCTCTCGGTGGTGTGCAGGTCCTTGAACTCGATACGCAGGTCGCTCAGGTCCTTCAACAGCGTGGCGATGCTGGCGCGGCCGCCGGTGTCGTAGCTGAACATGAGCTCGTCGCCGGTCGCAGAAAGCGTGAGCTCGTAGGCCGCCAGCGCGGCGGGCAGTTGCGGCAACGGCGCTGCCAGCTGCAACGTGAGCTGCTTGCGGCCGAGCTTGCGCATCAGCTCGACCTTGGACTCCACGATCACCAGCTCGCCCTTGTTGATGACGCCGATGCGGTCGGCCATTTCCTCGGCCTCTTCGATGTAGTGCGTGGTCAGGATGATGGTCACGCCGGTGGAACGCAACTCGCGCACCAGCTGCCACATGTCGCGCCGCAGGTTGACGTCCACGCCCGCGGTGGGTTCGTCGAGGAACAGCACCTGCGGCTCGTGCGACAGCGCCTTGGCGATCAGCAGGCGGCGCTTCATGCCGCCCGACAGCGTGATGATCTTGCTGTCCTTCTTGTCCCACAGCGACAGCGCCTTCAGCGTCTTTTCGACGTGCGCCGGATTCGCCGGCTTGCCGAACAGTCCGCGGCTGAACGACACCGCACCCCACACCGACTCGAAGGCGTCGGTGGTCAGCTCCTGCGGCACCAGCCCGATGCGCTCGCGCGCGGCGCGGTAGTCGCGCACGATGTCGTGACCGTCGACTCGCACGGTGCCGGAGCTGGCCGTGACGATGCCGCAGACGATGCTGATCAGCGTGGTCTTGCCGGCGCCGTTGGGACCGAGCAGCGCAAAGATCTCGCCGCGCTGGATCGTGAGGTCGATGTGACGGAGTGCTTGGAACCCGGATGCGTAGGTCTTGGAAACTCCTTGAATCTCGAGGATCGGCTGCATGCGCCCGAGGATAGCGGCGCGCGGCAAACGCGGCGGCGGCAGGCCTGGCTGCCCGCATCGACCGTGCGGCGATGCGACACTCGGCCCGACACGCAAAAGGACGACCATGACCTCGAAGCGCTCCATCGGTTTGATCGGTGCTGGCCTGATGGGCCAGGGCATTGCCAGCAACCTGTTGAAGCACGGCCACGCACTGACCGTGCTCGAGCACCCCGGCAACCAGCCGCTCGATGCGCTGAGAGCCGCCGGCGCCACCACGCAACGCAGCGCGCAGGCGCTGGCGCGCGCCACCGACGTGGTGATCCTGTGTGTCACCGGCTCACCGCAGGTCGAGGCGGTGCTGCTCGGCCCCGAGGGCGTGCTGGGCGGCCTGCGCCGCGGCGCGGTCGTGATCGATTGTTCGACCGCGGTGCCAACCTCGACCGACCGCTTGGCGCAAGCGGTGCACGCCGCCGGGGGCCGCTTTCTCGACGCACCGATGACGCGCACGCCGAAAGAGGCCGCCGAGGGGCGGCTCAACCTGCTGGTGGGCGGCGATGCTGCGCTGTTCGCCGAGTGCCGGCCGTTGCTCGCGTGTTTTGCCGAGAACATCACCCACGTGGGGCCGGTCGGCGCCGGGCATCGCATGAAACTGCTGCACAACTACGTCTCGCTCGGCTTCATCGCGCTGCTGTCCGAAGCCGCCGCGTGCGCGCAGCGCTGCGGCGTGGCAGCGGATGCGCTGGTCGAGGTGCTGGCCAAGGGCGGCGGCGGCAGCGTGGCGCTGGAGCGCCTGAAGCCTTACCTGTTGCAACGCGATGCGTCGTCGCTGCGCTTCGCGATGGCCAACGCGCAAAAGGACTTGAGCTACTACCAGACCATGGCGCACGACGCCGGCGCGGTGGCCGAGATCGCCAATGCGGTGCTCGGCACGTACGCGCAAGGCCTGGCCGATGGCGGGCCGCAGGCGCAGGCGATCGAGTTGTCTTCGCTGTTGGCCGCGCGCACGCCGGCGCGCTAGCGCGCGCTCAAGCGGCGTCGTGGAAGATGATGCCCGCGGTGACGCGCTGGCCGCTGCGCACGCGGCTGACGCCGTGGCGCAGGTTGACGCGGTAGAAGCCGCGCGAGCCGCGCACCGGGCGCTGGCGCACCGCGATGATCGCCGCATCGCCTTGTTGCAACGGCAGCACCATCGGCCGCGTCTGCATGCGCGGGCGCTGCTCGGTCATCACGAACTCGCCGCCGTCGAAGTCGCGTCCAGGTTGCGACAGCAGCAGCACCAGTTGAAGCGGAAACACGTGTTCGCCGTACAGGTCCTGGTGCAGGCAGTTGTAGTCGCCGGCGCCATAGCGCAGCAGCAGCGGCGTGGGCCGGGTTTGCCCCGCGTCGTGACAGCGGCGCACGAACGCCTCGTGCTGCGCGGGAAAGCGCGCGGGCAGTCCCATGGTCTCGTGCCAGCGGTTGGCCAGCGGCGCGAGATGGGGATAGACCGCGCTGCGCAAGGCACCGATCAGCGGCGGCAACGGGTAGCGAAAGTAGCGGTACTCGCCTTGGCCGAAACCATGCCGCGCCATCACCACCCGGCTGCGAAACACCTGGTCGTTGTCGCCATACAGCGCGCTCAGCGCGCGGCATTCTTCGGCCTGCAGCACATACGGCACGCAGGCGGCGCCGTGCGCGTCGAGCTCGGCCTCGACCTGCGGCCATTGGATGGCCGCGATGCGCGCTGCGATGTCGGTGCTCAAGCGGTCGGTGAAATGGGGGTCTCGAACGTTCATGTCAGCCTCACAGTCCTGATCATGATGACGCCCGTGCACGGCCACCGCTCGCCGCATTCGGACGTTCGATTCCCGCTGCCCGCGTGTAACAGTGGCCCCCGCTGTCGAGACGGCACGCGTTGGGTCGTCGTGAAGATGAACGCAGGAGCAGCACCATGTCCCGACTCACCGTCCAGAGCTTCACCCTCTCGCTAGATGGCTACGGCGCCGGCCCCGACCAGAGCCTGAACGACCCACTCGGTGTCGGTGGCGAGCGGCTGCACGAGTGGCTGGTCGCGACGCGCACGTTCCACCAGATGTCCCGCACCGAAGGCGGCTCGACCGACGTCGACGACCGTTTCGCGCAGCGCGGCTTCCACCACATCGGCGCGTGGATCCTCGGCCGCAACATGTTCGGTCCGGTGCGCGGACCGTGGCCCGACGAAGCGTGGAGGGGCTGGTGGGGCGACGAGCCGCCCTATCACGTGCCGGTGTTCGTATTGACGCACCATGCGCGGCCCTCGGTCACGATGGCCGGCGGCACCACCTTCCACTTCGTCACCGACGGCATCCATGCCGCCCTCGAACGGGCGCGCGAGGCCGCCGGCGAACGCGACGTGCGCCTGGGCGGCGGCGCGGCCACGATCCGGCAATACCTGCAGGCCCGGCTGGTGGACGAGATGCACGTGGCGATCTCGCCGGTGCTGCTCGGCTCGGGCGAAGCACTGCTCGCCGGCATCAACCTGCCCGCGCTCGGCTATCGAGTCAGCGAACACGTCGCCACGGCGAACGCCACCCATGTGGTGTTCGCACGCGACTGACAACCACGGAGGTCCGCCATGCTGAAAAAAATCCTCGGTGTGCTGGTGCTGGCCATTGCGGCCGTGCTCATCTATGCCGCGACCAAGCCCGACACCTTCACCTTGCAGCGCAGCGCCTCGATCGCTGCACCGCCCGACAAGGTGTACCCACTGATCGCCGACGTGAAGGCGTTCAACACCTGGAACCCGTGGGCGCTGAAGGATCCGACGACGAAGATGGCGTACGAAGGCCCAGCCAGCGGCGTGGGCGCGGCCTACAGCTGGGACAGCGAGCAGCTCGGCGCCGGCCGCATGGAGATCACCGGGGCCTCGCCCTCGAGCCGGGTGCAGGCCAAGCTCGAATTCAAACGGCCGTTCGCCGTGACCAATGGCGTGGAGTTCACGCTGCAGCCGCAAGGCGCGAACACGCAGGTCACATGGGCGATGAGCGGGCCGATGCCCTACCTCTCCAAACTGATGACCACCTTCGTCAGCATGGACAAGATGGTCGGCTCCGACTTCGAAGCCGGCCTGGCCAACCTGAAAACCCTGGCGGAGAAACGCTGAACGCTGCGCAGCGTTCAGGACTTCAGCCACTTGAGCGTGTCGGCGAGCGCGCGTTCGGCGCGCTCGAACAGGGTGTCGATCTCGGCCTCGGTGATGATCAGCGGCGGTGAGAACGCAATGATGTCGCCGGTGAGCGAGCGCGTGATCAGCCCGTGTTCCTGCGCCCGCTTGACAAAATAGGCACCCACGCCGCGCTGCGGATCGAACGGCTTGCGCTGCTTCGGATCCTCGGCGAGCTCGATCGCGCCGATCAAGCCGAGCGAGCGCACGTGGCCGACGATCTCGTGGCCTTCGAAGCGCTGCACGCCTTGCTTGAAGCGCGGCGCCACACGCCGTACGTGGCCGACGATGTCGTCGCTCTCATAGATGCGCAGGGTCTCCAGCGCCACCGCACACGCCAGCGGGTGGCCGCTGTAGGTGTAGCCGTGGCCGAAGCTGCCGACACTGGCGCTGGCATCGGCCACCACCTGGTAGATCGCGTCGCTGACGTACAGCGCCGACATCGGCACGTAGGCCGACGTGAGCTGTTTGGCCACGGTGATCAGATCGGGCTTGAGGTCGAACACCTGCGTGCCGAACGGCTGGCCCAGGCGGCCGAAGCCGGTGATGACCTCGTCGGCGATGAACAGGATGTCGTGCTTCTTCAGGATGGCTTGCACCCGCTGGTAGTAACCGGGCGGCGGGATCACCACGCCGCCGGCGCCTTGCACCGGCTCGGCGATGAATGCGGCCACGGTGTCGGGGCCTTCGCGCTGGATCGTGTCTTCGAGTTCACGGGCGAGCCGCTCGGTGAACGCGCTCTCGCTCTCGCCCGCTTCGGCGAACTGGTAGTGGTGCGGAGAGCCGACGCGCACGATGCCGGGCAGCGGCAGGTCGAAGTGTTGATGCATCACCGGGATGCCCGACATCGATGCGGCGGCCGCCGTCACCCCGTGGTAGCCCTTGACGCGCGCGATGATCTTCTTCTTGTTCGGCCGACCGCGCGCGTTGTTGTAGTAGCGCACCAGCTTGAATGCGGTGTCGTTGCTCTCCGAGCCCGAGTTCGCGAACAGCACGCGCGCGTTCGGCATCGGCGACCAGCGCGTCATCGCCTCGACCAGATCGGTCACCGGCCCCGGCACCTTGCCGGAAAACGTGTGGTAGTACGGCAGCGTCTTCATCTGGCGCGCCGCCGCGTCGGCCAGCCGTGTTTCGCTGAAGCCGAGCGAGGCGCACCACAAGCCGGCCATGCCCTCGATGTAGCGCTTGCCGTGTTCGTCGATCACGTGCACGCCGTCGCCGCGCACGATCACCAGCGGGCCTTCACGCTCGAACTGGCGCAACTGCGTGTACGAATGCAGGTGGTGCGCCATGTCGCGCTGGGCCGCGGGCGTGAAGCTGGAGGTCATGACGCGCCTTCTCGAAGCCGGGGTGCGTTTCATTATGGGCCGCACGCCCGGCGCGACAATCGGGCCTTCGCGCCCCAGACAAGAGGCCTCGATGACAACTGAAACCAAAACGACGGCCGGTCCGTTGCGCCGCAAGCTGATCGTCGGCGCCGCGGCGTTCGCCAGTTGCGCGTTGCCGGGCGTCGCGTCGGGTCAGGCGGGCACGCCGATCAAGCTGATCGTGCCGTTCACACCGGGGACCGGCATCGATCTGATCGCGCGCCAGGTGGGCCCGAAGCTCGCCGAGCGGCTGGGGCGCCCGGTGGTGGTGGAGAACCGCACTGGCGCCTCGGGCAACCTCGGCACCGAGGCCGTGGTGCGTGCCGCGGCGGACGGCTCGACCCTGCTGGTCACCGTGAACACGCTGGTGATGAACCGCGCGCTGTACCCGAGCCTGGCTTTCGATCCGGTGCGCGACCTCGATCCGGTGTCGATCACCAGTTGGGGACAGCTGGTGCTGGTGGCGCATCCGAAGACCGGCATCGGCAGCGCCAAGGATCTGCTCGCACGCGCCAAGGCCCGTCCGGGCGCGCTGAACTACGGCTCGCCGGGCAACGGTACGCCGCACCACCTGGCGATGGAGCTGGTGAAGAACCAGGCGCAGGTGTTCATCACCCACATCCCCTATCGCGGCACCGGTCCGGCCGTGACCGACCTGCTCGGCGGACAGATCGACCTGATGTTCCTGCCCATCCACGTGGCGCTGCAACACGTGAAGGCCGGGTCGCTGCGCGCGCTGGCCATCAGCAGCGACAAGCCGCACCCGCTGCTGCCCGACGTGCCGCCCCTGCGCGAGTTGCAACTGGGCAACCTCGACGTCGACATGTGGTACGGCGTGCTCGCGCCCAAGGGCACACCCAGGCCTCTGGTCGAGCGGCTGAACGCCGAGCTGAAGACCATCCTCGCGCTGCCCGAAGTGAAGAACGCGTTCGAGACCCAGGGCATGACGCCGGCGCA
>DATKJN010000846.1:0-4052 GCA_035543655.1 Burkholderiaceae bacterium
TGCTGCCCAAGGTGCGTGTGTGGCCCGACGTGACGCGCAACCTGGCCACCGTGCCGGTGGTCGCGCTCGGCCTCGGCTCGGTCGCGGGCCTCGGCGCGGCGCGTGTCGCGGCGAGCCACTACAGCGTGATGGTCAAGGACACGTCGCAGCTGTTCGTGGCCGGCCCGCCGGTGGTCGAACGCACCGGGCAGAAGATCGGCAAGAACGAACTCGGCGGCAGCCAGATCCACACGCGCAACGGCGTGGTCGACGACGAGGCCACGAGCGAGATCGAGGCCTTCCAGCGCACGCGGCGCTTCCTGTCGTACCTGCCGCCATCGGTGTACGCACTGCCGCCGCGCAGCGACAGCGAACGAGCGCATGCGGGCGATATCACCCGACTGCGCACGGCGATTCCCGAGAACCCGCGCGCGGTGTACAAGATCCGCGCCATCGTCGAGGCGCTGGTCGATGCCGGCTCGTTCTTCGAGATCGGGCGCCACTGGGGCAAGGCCAGCGCGACGGGCTTCGCGCGCATCGACGGCTGGCCGGTGCTGGTGGTGGCGAGCGACCCGTACCACTACGGCGGCGCATGGGACCGGCAGACCTCGGAGAAGGTCAACCGCATGGTCGACCTGGCGCAACTCTTTCACCTGCCGGTGGTCCACCTGGTCGACATCCCGGGCTTCCGCATCGGCCTCGACGCCGAGGTCGAAGGCGTGATGCGCGCCGGCGTGCGCGCGCTGACCGCGATTTCGCAGACCACGATGCCATGGTGCACGGTGATCATCCGCAAGGCCTTCGGCGTGGCCGGTGCCGCGCACCAGCATCCCGATCGCTTCAGCTTTCGCTATGCATGGCCGAGCGCGGTGTGGGGCTCGCTGCCGATCGAAGGCGGGCTCGAGGTGGCGTACAAGGCCGAGATCGAGGCCGCGGCGGATCCCGAAGCGCAGCGCCAGACCATCGAGCAGCGCGTGCGTGCGTTGTGCTCGCCGTACCGCAGCGCCGAGGCCTTCGTCGTCGAAGACATCATCGATCCGGCCGACACGCGCACGCGGCTGGTCGAGTTTGCCAACCTGGCCGCGCCGCTGCGCGTGGCCGGGCCCACCGCGTTCGGTTATCGACCCTGAACTTCAGCAAGCCATGAGTGACGTGTCCTCCCCCATCAGCGGCCGCGTGCTCGCGCTGCACGTGAAGGCCGGCGAGGCGGTGCAGGCGGGTGAGCCGCTGTGCACGGTGGAGTCGATGAAGATGGAGATCCCGATCGAGGCCGAGCGCGGCGGCATCGTGGCCGAGTGGCTGATCGACGCCGGCGCCGAAGTCGTCGAGGGCGACGTGGTCGCGCGGCTGCGCGGGTAGGTCGGAAGTGGCGACCGTGAACGACCGTCCATTGCAGGGCAAGGCCTGCGTCGTCACCGGCGCCGGCCAGGGCATCGGGGCGGCGATCGCCAAGGCGATGGCGGCCGCCGGCGCGCAAGTGCTGGTCAACGACATCCAGGCCGACAAGGCCGCACTCACGGTCAAGTCGATCCGCGAGGCCGGCGGCGTTGCCGAGGCCGACGACACCGACATCTCCAGCTTCGGCGGCGCCGATGCGTTGATCGACCGCTGCCTGGCCGACTTCGATGCGATCGACATCCTGGTCAACAACGCCGGCATCCTGCGCGACCGCATGAGTTTCAACACCAGCGCGGCCGATTGGGACGCGGTCATCGCGGTCTGCCTCACCGGCACCTTCGCCTGCTCGCGCGCCGCGGTGCGCTGGATGCGCGACGAAAAGCGCGGCGGCCGCATCATCAACCTCACGTCACGCTCCGGCTTGCGCGGCAACGTGGGGCAGACCAACTACGCCGCCGCGAAAGCCGGCGTGCTCGGCATCACGCGCACGATGGCGCAGGAGCTGGTCAAGTACGGCATCACGGTGAACGCGATCTCGCCGCGCGCCGAGACCGCGATGACCGCCAGCATCCCGAGCGACGTGGCCGCAAAGCGCGACGCCCACCTGGGCCACGGCGGCGTGCGCCGCCGCGGCAGCCCCGAGGAGATCGCGCCGGTGGCGGTGTTTCTGGCGCTCGACGAATCGGCGTGGATCAACGGCCAGGTGGTCGGCATCGGCGGCGACAAGCTGTCGCTGTGGTCGCATCCCAAAGAAGTGGCCGAGGCGTTCTCGTTCGGCGGCTGGTCGCTGCAGCAGCTGCGCGACCACTTCAAGCCGACCGTCGGCTACGAGCTGCAAAGCGTGGGCAACAAGGATTGAGTGACAGCGCATGAACGATGCCGACGCCGCCAACGAGGTCGACCGCCGTTTCATCGGCACCGCCACCGAGCCGTGGACCGTCGAAGTGGAAAAGGGCGCGATCCGCGCGTTCGCGGCCGCGATCGGCGACGAGCAGGCGCTCTACGTCGATGAAGCGCATGCGCGGGCCCAGGGTTGGCGCAGCGTGATCGCACCGCCGACCTTCGCGGTGACCTTTCGACCGCCCGGACGGCCAATCTGGCAGGCGGCGCTGGACGAAGGGCGCTACCTCGCAGGCGAACAGTGGTTCAAGAGCGAGCGCACGATCGTCGCCGGCGACGTGTTCACCTGCCGGCTGCATCTGGTCGACGTGACCGAGAAGCAAAGCCGCAACGGCCGCCTGCAGTTCATGCACGCCGAGATGCGTGCGCACGATGCCAACGGACGGCTGGTCGTGACCAACGGCCGCGTCACCGCCTACCGCGCCACCGGCGCCCTCCAGGCCCGCCCATGAGCGCGCATGTTTCGCCATTGCGAGCGGGCCTGCAGCTGCGCGTGCGCAAGCCGGCGGTCACCACCACGCAGCTCGTGCAGTACGCGGGTGCGTCGGGCGACTTCAACCGCATCCACTACGACCAGCCGTTCGCGCTCGACAAGGGCCTGCCCGGCGTGATCGCGCACGGCAACCTCACGCTGGCGCTCACCGCATCGGCGCTGCAGCACGCCTGCCGGCAATGGAATGGCGGCGATGCGCTGTTCATCCGGCAGCTGTCGGCGCGTTACCTCGCACCGGTGCGGCCGGGTGACGAAGTCGAGGTGCAGGTCACGGTCGCATCGGTCGGGGCCGACGGCGATGCCCATATCGAGCTGCGCGCCGCGGTCGGCGAGCGCGAGGTCTTGGCCGGGCGCGCGGTGGTCGCGCCACGGGCCGAGCAGCCACCATCAAACCCGAAGGAACCGTTGCCGTGACATCCCGTTCCGCCAAGGCCTGCATCGTCGGTGCGTTCGAGCACCCCACGCGCAAGGCGCCCGACAAGACCGTGGCCCAGCTGCATGCCGAGTGCGCGGCCGGCGCGCTGCGCGACGCGGGCCTGAGCAAGAGCGACATCGATGGCTATTTCTGTTCGGGCGATGCGCCCGGCATGGGCCCGACGTCGATGGTCGACTACCTCAACCTGCAGGTGCGCCACACCGAGAGCACCGACGTCGGCGGCACGTCGTACATCTCGCTGGTGGCGCATGCGCGCGATGCGATCGCCGCCGGCCGCTGCAACGTCGCGTTGATCACCTTGGCCGGCCGGCCGCGCAGCGAAGGCTCCAGCGGCACCGCGCCGCGCACGCGCGCCGGCACGCCCGAGGCGCCGTGGGAAGGCCCGTACGGCATCACCACCGTCAACGGATACGGCATGGTCGCGATGCGCCACATGCACGAGTTCGGCACCACGTCCGAGCAACTGGCATGGATCAAGGTGGCCGCATCGCACCATGCGCAGCACAACCCGCACGCCATGCTGCGCGAGTTGGTCAGCGTGCAGGACGTGCTCGATTCGCCGGTCATCTCCGATCCGCTGCACCGGCTCGACTGCTGCGTGGTCAGCGACGGTGGCGGCGCGCTGATCGTCGCGCGGCCGGAGATCGCGCGCAGCCTGAAGCGCCCGCTGGTCAAGGTGATCGGCAGCGGCGAGACCGTGCGCGGCCCGCGTGCCGGCGACGTCGACCTCACCACCACCGGTGCGGCGCGTTCGGGCGCGGCCGCGTTCGCCGAGGCCGGCGTCAAGCCCGCGGACATCCAGTACGCCAGCATCTACGACAGCTTCACGATCACCGTGCTGTTGCA
>DATKJN010000847.1:0-3071 GCA_035543655.1 Burkholderiaceae bacterium
ACGCGATGGCGCCCATCATCGAGCTCATCATCATGTCGCTGCGTGCGTCGAGGCTGCCGGGTTCGTGCACCGCCGTGGCCAGCGCGCGCGCGCCGACGCGCAATCCCTCGAGCGCGATGCCATCGCACAGCGGGTGGTAGGCCGGCGACAGGTAGCTCTCGATGTTGTGCGTGAGCGCGTCCATGCCGGTGGCCGCAGTCACCGGCGCCGGCAAGGCGAGCGTGAGCTCGGGGTCGGCGAACACCGCCTTGGCGAGGATCTTGGCGCTGAACACGGTGCGCTTGTGGTGCGTGTCGTTCTCCGACACCACCGACGAGCGGCCGACCTCGGAACCGGTGCCCGCCGTGGTGGGCAACGCGACGAAGTGCGGCAGCTCGTGCTGGATCGGCCGCACGCCGGGATGGTCCCACACGTACTCGAGCACGTCGCCGGGGTGCGTGGCCATCACACCGACGACCTTGGCCACGTCGAGCGCGGCGCCGCCGCCGAAGCCGATCACGCAGTCGGCGCCGTGCGCCTTGAACGCGGCCGCGCCGGCCATCACCATCGCGCAGGTCGGGTTGCCGAAGATGCCGTCGAACACCGCCACGTTCAGCCCGCGCAGATGGCCCCTGAAATCGGCCAGCACGGGCAGCGCCGCCAGCGCTCGGTCGGTGACGATCAGCGGCCGCTTCAAGCCGCGCTCGAGCAGGTGTGGGCCTACCAGCTTGCGCGCGCCGGCGCCGAAGTGGATCGCGGTGGGAAAGGAGAACTGGGAGATGGCCATGGTCGGAGTCAGATGATTTCGAAGTAGCGCTTCAATTCCCAGTCGGTCACCGCGTCCTGCCACTGCCGGTGCTCCCAGTAGCGCGTGGCGGCGAAGTGGTCGACGAACAAGTCGCCGAACCAGTCGCGCGCGATCGCCGACTCCTTGAAGTTGTGCGTGCTGCGCAGCAGCGAGCGCGGTGCACGCGGAATGTCTTCGGCTCCCTGGTTGGTGCCGGTGATTGGCGGGGCGGTCAGCTTGAGGCCCTTCTCGACGCCATGCATGCCGGCCGCGATCACTGCGGCCATCGCGAGATAGGGGTTCACGTCGGCCCCGGGGCAACGCGTTTCGAGCCGCGTGCTCTTGGGGCTGCCGGCGATCACGCGGAAGCTCGCGGTGCGGTTGTCCAACCCCCAGGTCGGCTTGACCGGCGCCCAGAAGCCGTCGACGAGGCGCTTGTAGCTGTTGACGGTGGGCCAGAACATCGGCGCGAATTCCATCAGGCAAGCCACCTGGCCCGCGAGGTAGCTCTCGAACAGCTTGCTCATCGAGCGCTTGCTCTTGTCGTCGTAGAACAGGTTGCGCTTGCCGTCGCTCAGGCTCTGGTGGATGTGGCCCGAGCATCCCGGGAACTTCTGGCTCCACTTGGCCATGAAGCTCGGCATCACGCCGAAGCGCTTGCCGATCTCCTTGGCGCCGGTCTTGAACAGGATCGAGCGGTCAGCTTGCTCCAGCGCCGAGCTGAACGCGATGGCCGCTTCGTACACACCGGGCCCGGTCTCGGTGTGCAGCCCTTCGATCGGCACCTTGAACGCCGCCATGTCGTCCATCAGCGCGTTGAAGAAGCCGCGGTTGTCGGCCATGCGCAGCAGCGAATAACCGAACATGCCGGGCGTGATCGTCTCGGGATTCAGGCCCTGCTTCGCCGCCCAACTCTGCGGCGTCTCGGCGAAGTTGAACCACTCGAACTCCATGCCGGTCATCACGTCGAAGCCGAGCTTCTTCGCGCGCTGCAGCACGCGCTTGAGCGTCTGCCGCGGACACACCGGGTAGGGCGAGCCGTCGGCGTTGACGAAGTCGCCGAGGAAGAAGGGCACGCCGTTGTCCCACGGCACGGTGCGAGCGGTATCGAGGTCGAGGCGCGCCAGCGCGTCGGGGAAGCCATGCTGCCAGCCGGTGACCTGCGTGTTGTCGTAGCACTGGTCACCCGAATCCCAGCCGAACACCACGTCGCAGAAGCCGAAGCCGCCCTTGGGATGCGGTTCGGCGGCGCCGAGGAACTTGTCGATGTGCAGGTACTTGCCGCGCAGGATGCCGTCGATGTCGCTGACGGCGACCTTGACCTTCTGCGCGCCCGACTTGCGCACGGCGGCGAGCGCCGGGTGTTCTTTTGCGGTGGCCATGGCGGATTGTGGTGCGTTTTACAGCGCCGGCGCGCCGTTGGGGATGCCCATCTCGCGCAGCGTGTCGGCGACCGCGTTGACCGCCTGCTGCATCTCGTTGCGTGCGATCGCGCCGATGCAGCCGACGCGAAACGTCTCGAGCTGTGTGAGCTTGCCGGGATAGAGGATGAAGCCGCGCTGCTTGCTCGCGTCGTAGAAACGCTTGAACTCGTAGGCCTTGTGGCCCGGCGCGTGGAAGGTCACGATGATCGGCGCCTGGATCTCGGGTTTGAGGAACGCCCTGAACCCGAGCGCTTTCATGCCGTCGATCAGCGTGTTGCAGTTGTCGGTGTAGCGTGCCAGGCGTGCCGGCTGGCCGCCTTGTTCGACGAACTGCGTCACCGCCTCGGCCAGCGCCACCACCACATGGGTCGGCGGCGTGAAGCGCCACTGGCCGGTCTTTTCCATGTAGACATGTTGGTCGTGCAGATCCATCGCCAGGCTCTGGCTGTTGCCGGCGCACGCATCGAGCACTGCCTTGCGCAGGAACACGAAGCCCATTCCCGGCACGCCTTCGAGGCACTTGCCGCTGGCGGCGATCAGCGCGTCGAAGCGGATCTGGCGGGCATCGATCGGCAGCGCACCGAAGCTCGACATCGCATCGACGATCAAGCCCCTGCCATGGCGTTCGCAGGCACGGGCGATGTCGGCCAGCGGGTTCTCGACGCCGGTGCCGGTCTCGCAATGCACCAGCACCACGTGGGTCACCGACGGATCGCTCACGAGCCGCTCTTCGACCGCCGAGGCCGACACCGGCGCATCCTCGGCGAACGGCATCACCGTGGACTTGCGACCCATCATCTGCGTGAGCTTGGCCGCGCGCTTGCAATAGGCGCCGTTGTCGGGCACCAGCACATGGCCGTCCCTTGGTACCAGCGTGGCGA
>DATKJN010000848.1:0-10085 GCA_035543655.1 Burkholderiaceae bacterium
GACGATCACGCTGCAGCCCAAGCACCTGGTGTTCGCCACCGGCATGAGCGCGGTGCCGAACAAGCCGAGCTATCCCGGCATGACCGCCTTCAGGGGCACGCAGGTGCACTCCAGCCAGTTCAAGAATGGCGAGGCATGGCGCGGCAAGAAGGCACTGGTCGTCGGTTCGAACAACTCGGCACACGACATCTGTGCCGATCTGTGGGAACACGGCGCCGACGTGACGATGGTGCAGCGCTCGACCACCCACGTGGCGCGCAGCGACTCGCTGATGGACCTGGCGCTGGGGGCGCTGTACTCCGAGGCCGCGATCAAGGCCGGCATCGACACCGCCACCGCCGACCTGATCTTCGCGTCGCTGCCCTACAAGGCGCTGCCGCCGCTGCAGGTCCCGGTGTACGAACAGATGAAGCAGCGCGACGCCGACTTCTATGCGCGGCTCGAGAAGGCGGGCTTCCAGCTCGACTTCGGCGACGACGGCTCGGGCCTGTTCATGAAGTACCTGCGCCGTGGCTCGGGCTACTACATCGACGTGGGCGCCAGCGAGCTGGTGGCCAACGGCAGCGTCAAGCTGAAGAACGGTGCGATCGAGCGCGTGACCGAGAGCGGCCTGGCGATGCAGGACGGCAGCGAACTCGACGCCGACCTGATCGTCTGGGCCACCGGCTACAGCTCGATGAACGGCTGGGTCGAGCAGCTGATCGACAAGACCACCGCCGACAAGCTGGGCAAGGTCTGGGGCCTGGGCTCAGGCACGAAGAAGGACCCGGGGCCGTGGGAAGGCGAGCTGCGCAACATGTGGAAGCCCACGCAGGTGCCGAATCTGTGGATGCAGGGCGGCAACCTGCACCAGAACCGCCACTACTCGTTGTGCGTGGCGCTGCAACTGAAGGCGCGCCTGGAGGGCATCCCGACACCGGTGTACGGGTTGGCGCCGGTGCATCACACGAGTTGAGCTGCGCAGGGCCGGCGCCCCGCCGGCCCGCGTCAGCCTTCAGCCGCCTCGATCACCGGCTCGCAGTCGATCGCAAAGTTCACCGAGTTGGCGATGTAGCACATGGCGTGCGCCTGGTGGTGCAGCCGCGCCGCGAGTTCGGCGTCGTCGCCGGCACGGATCGCGACGCGCGGATGCAGCACGATGCGCGTGAAGTGGCCGCCCTGAGCGTCTTCGACCATCGTGCCGACCGCGTCGTCGACATAGCGCTGCACTGCGATGCCGGCGTCGGCGCACAGGTGCAGGTACCACAGCTTGTGGCAGGCCGATGCCGACGCCACCAGCAGGTCTTCCGGATTCCACCGGTCGGCGTTGC
Organism: Burkholderiaceae bacterium; assembly: GCA_035543655.1. Classification (GTDB taxonomy): domain Bacteria; phylum Pseudomonadota; class Gammaproteobacteria; order Burkholderiales; family Burkholderiaceae_C; genus JAEUPI01. Next base: position 1,311 of record DATKJN010000848.1, read on the forward strand.
CGCGGAACTTCGCATCCGATGAGCCGGCGATGCCGGGCTTGTCGCCGGCCGAGATCGTGTGCTCGCGGCCGTAGTCGCGGTAGCCCGAAGTGCCGGTGCCGCGGTTGCCGGTCCATTCGATGCGCACGGTGTAGGTGTGGGTGCGGTCGGACATCGAGGTCTCCTCAGGTGGCATCGTGGACCGCATCGCTTTGCAATGCGGCGCGCGCCACGGTTTGCGTTTCGCGCAGGTGGCGCGTCAGAGCCACCACCGCCTTGTCGACCTGGCCCGCGCTCACCGCTTTCAACAGCGCGTGATGCTCGTCGCGCCAGCCCTTGCGCCGCGTGTTCGGCGACAGGTGTGCGCGGTACAGGCGGGTGACCGAAGCGCGCAGCATCGCGATCATCTCCAGAGTCTTGCCGCGGTTAGACGGCGCGTACAGCACCTCGTGGAAGGCGGCATCGGTCGACATCCAGAGATTCGGATCGTCCTCGGCATCGAGTTCGGCCTGCAGTGCATGCAACTGACGCAGCGTGCGCGCTGTGTGCTGCGGAATCGCGTGGCGCAGCGCATCGCACTCCAGCAGCACGCGCAGGTCGAATATCTCGTCGACTTCGTGCGCACTGAGGCGGGCGACGAAAGCGCCACGGTTCGGCTCCACCACCACCAGCCCTTCGGCCTGCAGCTTGTTGAGCGCCTCACGCACCGGGATGCGGCTGACGCCGAACTCGGCCGCCAGATCCTCCTGGCGCAGCGGCGCACCGGGCGCCCAGCGCCCGTGGTGCAACGCGCGGCGCAGCGCGCCCGCCACCGCGTCGGCGGTGGTGGTCGCAACGGTGGCGCTGGTTTTCATGTGTCTATGGATCTTTGTATCCAAACTGCCGCGAGCTTACCGGCTCGAAAGCCCGGGCGCAAGGCCCGAGGCTCTGGCGCCGGGTCCCCGGGTCGCTAGTCCTGCAGCGTGAGCCAGTGGCGTGGTGAGCGGCCGATCTTTTGCGTGAACAGGCGAGACAGCGCCGACGGGTTGGCATAGCCGAGTTCGTCGGCGATCGCCTTGACCGAGCGGCCCTGGCGCAGTTGCGATTGCGCCAACATGAGCCGCCAGTGCGCGAGGTAGTCGGCGGGCGTCTGACCGACCGCGGCCTTGAACCCGGCGGCAAACGCGCTGCGTGACATGCCGGCGCGCTCGGCCATGCGCTCGAGGCTCCACGGCTTGCCGGGATGCTCGTGCAGGGCCGACAGCGCGCGCGCCAGCCGCGGCTCGGACAGGCCGGTGATCAAGCCAGCCGGCATGCCGGCCTCCTCGGGGTGGTCGAGCAGCCAGCGCAGCAGCTGGATCAGCACCACCTCGAACAGCCTGTCGGCCAACAGCCGTGCACCGCAGCGCATACGGTCGGTCTCGGCGAACAGCAACGCCAGCGAGTGCCCGAGCCCGTCCACCTGCGACAGCGGCAACACCACCAGTGGCGGCAAGGCCTGCAGCAGCGGGTTGCCGGGGCCGCCGTCGAAATCGAGCGCGGCGCAGACGAAATCGGAGCCTTCTTCCGGTGCGTTGTGGAAGTCGTGCGCCAGCGGGCGCGGATAGAACAACAGGCTCGGTTCGCGCAACCGGATGCGTCGCGGCGCACCGCTCTTGGCGCGATGCGTCAGCGCCATCTCGCCGCGGCGCAGCACATGCAGGAAGCCACGCCCCGGCCGCGCATCGAAGTGCGTCACGCCGCACAGCGGACCGGCATGGAACAGGTGGGCGCGCACCCGAAAGCGCTCGAGCAGGGACGACAGCCGGTCGATCGACGGTGTGGTCATGATGGACGATTGGGTACGCAGTATGGACGAATCAATCCCAATCGTACGTGCCTGCGCCAGACACTGGCGACCCGATTCACCTTGCTCTGAAAAGGAGTCCTTCATGTCTCGAGTCCCATTGATCGAACGAGCCCACGCCAGCGGCGACACGCGCGCCGTGCTCGACCAGGTGCAGGCGGCGTTCGGTGTCACGCCGCACATGTTCCGCGCCACTGCCAACTCGCCCGCAGCGCTGAAGGCGATGTGGGGCTTTTTCGGTGCGCTCGGCGGCGGCAGCCTGCCGGCCAAGTTGGGCGAGCAGATCGCGGTGGCGGTGGCCGACCGCAACGCGTGCCACTACTGCCTGGCCGCGCACACGGCGCTCGGCCGCAAGGCCGGCGCCTCGGCCGACGAAATGGCGGCGGCGCAAATCGGCGAGTCGAGCGACCCGAGCAGCGCGTCAGCCTTGCGCTTCGCGCTGCTGCTGGTCGAGTCGCGCGGTCAGGTCGATGCGGCGCAGGTCCAGGCCCTGCGCCACGCCGGGTTCGACGATGCCCAGGTGGTCGAGATCATCGCGCACGTGGCGCTCAACCTGTTCACCAACTACCTCAACGTCGCGCTCGACGTGCCGGTGGATTTCCCGGGCGTGAAGTTCAAGCGCGCGGCCTGAACGGCAAGGCGGCGGTGCGGCGTGCACGACAATGCGCGCCACGCCGCCGCGCCGCCGACAGGAGATCCGTGATGCACCCACCCAGCCGCCGCCATGCATTGGTCGCACTCGCTGCAGCGGCCGCCGCGGTCGCGCTGCCCGAGGCATGGGCGCAGGCCGCGCAGCCGCCGAAGCACAAGGCCTTGATCCAGGTGAGCGACAACGATGCGCAGAAGTGGAACCTGGCGCTCAACAACGCGCGCAACATGCAAGACGACTTGAACGCCGAGGCGATCGACCTCGAGATCGTTGTCTATGGCCCGGGCATCGGCATGCTGAAGGCCGATTCACCGGTGGCCAAGCGTGTGGCCGATGCGCTCAAGGCCGGCGTGCAGGTGGTGGCGTGCGAGAACACCATGCGCAACCAGAAGGTGGGGCGCGCCGACATGCTGCCCGGCATCGGCTATGTCGACGCCGGCGTGGTCGAGATCATGAAGAAGCAGCAGCAGGGCTGGGCCTACATCCGCCCGTAGCGATCACCCTGCGCGCTTCGGCCTGCTCGGCACGGCGAGCGCCGTACAGCGCGGCGGCCGCGGTGAGCACGTTGGCTGCCATCTGCTCCCACGAGTCGTACAGCCAGGCGTTGTACATCCACAGCGCCGACACCAGCAGCATGGCCAGGCGCAGCGCGCGGCCGCGCAGGTAGAACACCGCGAATGTCGACAGCACCGAGGCCAGAACCATCAGCGCCGACGGCCAGCCGTGCCAGGTGAGCGCGCCGATGGCCAGCGTGAGCACGAGAAACCCCGCGAACACGACGCGGCGCACGCTCTCGCGCGCGCTCAGGGTTGCCGCCGACGTGGCGGTGCGCCCTGCGCTCACCAGGCTCAACGCGGCGGCGGTGTGTGCACCGAGCAGCAGGTTGTTCAATGCCCAGATCACGCCGGCCAGGCCAGACTGGATGCGCAGCGATCTTTCGCAGGTGCGCACCAGCGCCGCCACGTTCAAGGCCAATGCGCACACACCGGTGGCATGGATCCACAACAACTCCGACCACATGGCGCTGACGACTGCAATGACCCGGAACCGCTCGCTTGTTTGAGACGGTGCCGCGCTGGAACACGGATGGAAGACGGGTCAGTTTCGGGCGCATCGCGATGTGCCCATGGGTCGATGAAGCGCGCGGCGGCAGTGTTGTTCGAGCGATCGACGCCCCACCCGCCCTGAGGCCTTGCCGCAGCGGCCGCGACGCGCCATGCGTGGTCACACCACAATGCGCCGAGCCCCTTTTGAACCCGAACCGCTCATGACCGACCTGTCCGCCTTTGCCATCACCAAGAAGTGGCCCGCCAAGCATCCCGATCGCATCCAGCTTTACTCGCTGCCCACGCCCAACGGCGTGAAGGTGTCGATCGCGTTGGAAGAGACAGGCCTGCCCTACGAAGTGCACCGAGTCAGCTTCGACAGCCGCGACCAGATGTCGCCGGAGTTCCTGTCGCTGAATCCGAACCACAAGATCCCGGCCCTGATCGATCCGGACGGGCCCGACGGAAGACCGCTGCCGCTGTGGGAGTCGGGTGCGATCCTGCTTTATCTGTCCGACAAGGCCGACGGCAAGCTGATGCCGCGCGACGCGGCACGGCGGTGGCAGACGGTGCAGTGGCTGATGTTCCAGATGAGCGGCGTCGGGCCGATGTTCGGCCAGGTGGGGTTCTTCCACAAATTCGCTGGCAAGGACTACGACGACAAGCGGCCGCGCGACCGCTACGTGGCCGAATCGACGCGACTGCTGGCCGTGCTCGACCAGCAACTCGCCGGCACGGCCTGGATCATGGGCGACGACTACACCATCGCCGACATCGCCACGTTTCCGTGGGTCAACAACCTGATCGGGTTCTACGGCGCCGGCGAGTTGGTGCGCATCGGCGAGTTTGCGAACGTCACGCGCGTATTGGCTGCTTTCAAGGCGCGGCCTGCGGTGGTGCGCGGGCTCAACATCCCGCCCAGGCCGACCCCGGCCTGAAGCCTCAGGCGCGTTGCGCCTTCACCGCCCAAGCCCGCGCGCGCAGCGCGATCGCGCCGCCCGCTTGCACCGGCAACGTGGCGCGCAGGCGCTCGCGCAAGCGGGTGCGCGCCGCGTCGTCGAGCGACATTGCGTATGCCGGCGCGGGGCCCTGCCCGCCAAGGAACGGCAGCCAGTAGTCGTCGAAGTCTTCGAACCGCGTGTCGATCTCGAGCGCCGCGGTCTGCACCTGTTGCAGACCCGCAGCGGCGAACAGCGCGGCCAGCGCGTCGCGGGTGCACAGCGGGAAGCGCCTGGCCTCGTCGAGCGCACTGGCCCGTTCGTCAAGCGCGAGCGCGGCGTCCCAGAAACGGCGGATCAGCTGCATGCCTTCCGCGTAGTCCCAGACATAGGCGGCCACGGTGCCACCCGGCGCCGTGACGCGCAGCATCTCGGCCAGCGCCGCGGCCGGATTGGGCGTGAAGTTGAGCACCAGGCCCGACACGGTGACGTCGGCATGCGCATCGGGCAGCGGCATCTGGGCAGCCGTGCCGGGGTGAAGCCGCGCGCGCGCGCCGAGGCGCTGCGTCGCCGTGGCGAGGAATCCGTCCGATGGCTCGACGCCGCTGACCGCCGCAGGTTGGGCGCTGTCGAGGATGGCGCTGGTCAGTGCGCCGGTGCCGCAGCCCACGTCGAGCCAGCGCCGTTGTGGCGGTGCGTCGAGCCACGACAAGAACTGCGGCGCCAGGCGCCGGCTCCAGCGGCCGATGTAGCGCTCGTAGGGATCGCCGCGTTCCCAGCGATCGTCGGTGGAAGCCATGCCGCCCTCGCTGCTTGAGGCACTAAGACGATGTACCACGCAATCCCGGCGCGCGGGCGGACGGCGCGGCGGCTGCGCCGCGCCCACAACGCTCAGGCGAAGCGGCCGTTCGGCAGCGCGGCGCGGCGCGGTTGCGACAAGACGTAAGCCGGCATGGTTTCGGCGAAGTCGTCGTGCAGGCCCATCGAGGCCGACGCGTGGAACCCGCTGGCACCGAGCCGGTTGCTATCGACGTATTCGAACGTCGGGCGCGGATCGCCTTGCACACGCGAACCGCCATAGAGGTGGTGCACCCCTTGCGTGAACCAGCGCAGCATCTTTTCCATGGTGCGAAGCTTCCCAGAAGGCGCTTGGGCCGACCATCCCCACCAGGGGGGAGCCGCGCTGCGCTTCTAGGGATGTGCAGCATCCGAGCAACGCGGACCTCGGCGTGAACAATGGCGCGCGATCGGTAACAGCCGCGGCGCCAGGACGCAGCCACGGCCGCTAGTCTTGCGCCAGCTGTACAGCAGGGCCGCAACACCATGGCGCACGCCTACCCCGAACGCAAGACCGACTTCCTGATCGTGCACCCGAAGTTCGGCGTGTACCTGGGCAGCGCACAAGGCCGCGGCTACTGGTCGAAGGTCGATTCGGTCGGCCAGCCGGCCGCCGTCACGTTCCCGTCGCGGCAGGAAGCCATCGCCTACATGGCGAGCTGGGCGGTGAGCCCGCCGGCCGGCGTGCAACTGCTGCCCGTGGTCAGCGACGGACCGGGCTACGCCACCATCGCGGCCTGCGTGCGTGCCGGCGCTCCGGCCTGGCTCGACCCGCTGACGCCCACCGCCAACGGGCGCGCGCAGGCGATGTGAGCGGCCGCGCCAGCGCGCATCGTTTTCCGCGTTGAATCAGCCGCGCTTTGCGCGCTTGGGGGCCACCACCGGCGGGGCGGGCGTCTGGCGTGCGTGGTATTCGCGCGCCGCCTCCCGCGGGTGCGCGCTCTGGTTGTAGGTGTGCAACGCCAAGGTGCGCGCCAGCTTGTGCGACACGTGCGGGCGCAGCTTGATCAACTCGTCGCTGAACTGATCGAGCCACTCGTCGCGTGTCATCGTCAGCGGGGTGTGGCCACCCGAAGCCGCTGACCCGCCCCGGCGGGCGCACGCGAGCAAAGCGGACATGGGGGCGTTTGCACGCAGCGAGCATACGACAGGGCCCGGCAAGGCGGCATGCGCGGCCCTCACTGGCGTGGCTGCCCGTGTACGCTCGCGGCCGTGGCCACGCCCAAGCCGAAGCAACGCCGCCTCTGGCGCGCCCTCTTGATCACCCTGGCCGTGCTGGTCGCGGTGGTGACCATCGGCACGCTGCTGGTGCAATCGCTGCCGCCGTTCGGCGGCGAGCTCAGTGGCGAACGCTTGGCACGCGCCAAGGCCAACCCGCACTACCGCGACGGCGTGTTCGTCAACCCGCTGCCGCCGGCGCCGTACACCTGGTCGTACGTGCGCGATCTGCTGGCCGGCCAGTTCGGCGGCAGCGAGGCGCGCGAGCCCCCCATGGCCATGCCGTTGGTGCGCGTGACGTCGGCGAGCCTGCAATCGGCTGCGCCCGGCTTGCGCGCGTTCTGGATCGGCCACGCCAGCGTGTACATCGAGATCGACGGCTTGCGCCTGCTGGTCGACCCGGTGTTCTCCGACCACGCCTCGCCGTTCGCGTTCGGACCGAGGCGTTTCCATCCGCCACCGATCGCGCTGGACGACCTGCCGAAGATCGACGCGGTGCTGATCACGCACGACCACTACGATCACCTCGACATGCGCACGGTGCAGCACCTGGCGCAACGCGGCACGCTGTTCCTGGTGCCGCTGGGCATCGGCGCGCACCTGGAGCGTTGGGGTGTGGCCCCGGATCGCATCCGCGACCTCGAATGGGGCCAGGAGCATGCACTGGGCAGCGTGCGCATCGTGTCCACGCCGTCGCGTCACTACTCGGGCCGCCGTCTGGGCGGCAACAACCGCACGCTGTGGACCTCGTGGACGCTGCTCGGCTCGCGACACCGCGCCTACGTGAGCGGCGACACCGGCTACTCGGACCACTTCGCGCGCATCGGCGAGCAGCACGGGCCGTTCGACCTGGCGTTCGTGAAGATCGGCGCCTATGGCCCCGGCGCGCCGTGGCTCGACATCCACATGAGCGCGGAAGATGCCGTGCGAGCGGCGAAAGACGTGCGTGCGAGGCGCCTGTTCCCCGTGCACTGGGCCACCTTCAACCTCGCGTTCCACGCCTGGGACGAACCGATCCGCCGCACGCTCGCGGCCGCGCGCACTGCGCGGGTCGACGTGGTGACGCCGCGCCTGGGCGAGATGGTCGACGCCGACGCGCCGTTCGCATCGACGCCGTGGTGGGAGCGCTAGTGCGGGCCCTCGGGTGCCGCCACGCCTGACTGTGCGCCTCTGATCGTGTGGGTGCGGAAGAATTTCGCGCCGATCACGCAAGCCGCGAACGCGAACACGGCGCCGACCAAGAAGGCGATCTGATAACCGGCGTTGAGCGCCGCCGGCTGCGCCGCACCGGCCGCCGCGAACGCATCGGTGCGCGCCGCCGCCAAGCTCGCCAACACCGCGAGGCCGAGCGCGCCGCCCATCATGAACGACGTGTTGACCACGCCCGACGCGAGGCCCGATTCGCTCGGCTCGACATCGCTCATCGCAGCCAGCAGCACTGGATTGAACGCGATGCCGGCACCCAGGCCGAGCAGCAGCATGCCGGGCAGCACATCGAGCAGAAAGCCGCCGCCGACCGGCGCGCGCGCGAACAGCGCGAGTCCGATCGCCGCCAACGACAACCCGGCGACGAACGGGCCGCGGATGCCGAAGCGCATCACCAGCTTGGCCGAGATGCCGAGCGAACACACGGCCATGATCAAGTTGGCCGGCAGGAACGCCAGACCCACCTGCATCGGCGTGTAGCCCAGCACCAGCTGCATGTACAGCGCCGAGATGAAGAACCAAGCGAACATCGCCGCTGCCCACAACACACCCACCACGTTGGCGGTGGCCACGTTGCGCAGCTCGAACAGCGTGAGCGGCATCAACGGATGTTTGACCTTGGCCTCGATGGCGATGAACAGCGCCAGCAGCAACGCCGCCGCGCCGAGCAACGACAGCGTGCGCACCGACATGAAACCGGCCTCGTTGCCGCCGACGATCGCATACACCGCCAGCATCAGCGATGCGGTGATCGTGACCGCGCCGGCCACGTCGAGCTGACCGGCGTCGGCCAGGCCCTGGCCTTTGTCGAGCAGCATCAGCGTGAGGCCGTACACGGCGATGCCGATCGGCAGGTTGACCAGAAAGATCCAGTGCCAGCTGAAAGCCCCGGTCAGCAGGCCACCGAGCAGCACGCCGATGCTGCCGCCGCCAGCACACACGAAGCCATACACACCCATCGCCTTGGCGCGCTCGGCCGGCTCCTGGAACAGGTTCATGATCAGCGACAGCGCCACCGCCGACACCACCGCGCCGCCCAGGCCCTGAACCGCGCGCGCCGCGATCAGCCAAGCCTGC
>DATKJN010000849.1:0-5567 GCA_035543655.1 Burkholderiaceae bacterium
CACGCTGTGGTTGTTGCCGCGGTTGCGGGCCGGCGTCGAGCAGCCGCCCATGACGCGCCTGGGCCGCCGGCAGTGGGTGGCGACGATCGGCTTCGATGTGCTGGTGTTCGCGGCCCTGCACTTGTTCGATCCTGCGGCCAACCTGAACTTCGGCGCGCTGCTGGTGCTGCCGGTGCTGATGTCCGGTGTGATGACCACGCGAGTCGCCGCGATGGGCACCGCAGCCGTCGTTGCGCTGGTCCTGCTGAGCGGTGTCTGGCGTTCGGCGCCAGGACTCGGAGACAGCGGCATCATGTTCGCGCAGGCCGGCTTGGCGGGCATCGGCGTGTTCATGATCGCGCTGCTGACGGGCGAGTTCTCGGGCCGGTTGGTGCGCGAAGAGATGGCCGCGCGGGGCAGCTTGGAGATTGCGCGGCAGCAGGCGCAACTGAATCGACTGGTCATCGACGAGATGACCGACGGCGTGCTGGTGGTCGACCGGCGCGCCCGCGTCCGCGCCGCCAACCCTGCCGCGCGAGCGCTGTTGGTGACGCGCGGCATGACCGATGTGCCGCCGTTCCCGCTGCACAGCGACGACGCGTGGTCGCCGTTGCAGGCAGCGGTCGAGCGCGCCTTCGAAGACGGCGCCTGGCCCGATTCAGCGCGTGAAGTGCGCCTGATGTTCGACGACGGCCGCTCGCGCACGCTGCAGGTGAGAGCGCGCTTCACGCGCCGGCGCGCGCCGGACGGAGACGGCTTGCCGCCCGAGGAGTTCTGCGTCGTGTTCCTCGACGACTTGCGCAACGTGCAGTTGCGGCTGCGGCAGGAGAAGCTGGCGGCGATGGGCCGCGTGTCGGCCGGGATCGCGCACGAAATCCGCAACCCCCTGGCGGCCATTGCGCAGGCCAACGCGCTGCTTTTGGAAGACGTGTTGTCCAACGAGCAACAGCAGTTGGCTCGCATGGTGGCTGATAACGTCGACCGTCTGAAACGCATCGTCGACGATGTGATGGAGGCTGCACCTGGCGCCCCCACCGAACCGCGCACGCTTGACGCCAGTGCCTCGGTCCAGGCGGTATGCACCGATTGGGCGCGCACGGTTCAGCTCAAGCTGGGTCCGGAAAGCCGCTTGCGGCTCGACTTGCCCGGTGTCCCGCTGGCGGTCAGCTTTGATCCGGAGCACCTGCGGCGCGTGCTGGTCAACTTGCTCGACAACGCCGGCCGTTACGCCAGCGACGCGCCGGGCGCCATCCACGTGAGACTGGTGGAGCGCGACGAGCAGACCGCTTTGCTGGCGGTGGCGAGCGATGGGTCGGCGATTGCCGCCGATGTGGAGCGGCATCTGTTCGAACCGTTCTTTTCGACGCGCAGCCGCGGTACCGGCCTGGGCCTGTATATTTGCCGCGAGTTGTGCGTGCGCCATGGCGGGAACATCGAGTTCAGGCCATTGGGCGGCACGGAACGGCACCGCAACGAATTCCGCGTGACGATGCAACGCGCCGCGCTGGCACCCGAATCCACGACCCTCGCATGAACAGCCCGGCGCACTACAGCCTGCTCGTCGTCGACGATGAGCCCGACCTGCGCACCTTGTACGAGTTGACCTTGTTGCGCGAGGGCTACGACGTCGAGTCTGCCGCGTCGGTCGACGACGCCTGGCAGCGTCTATCCAGCCGCACATACAGCGCCGTGATCACCGACATGCGGCTGCCCGACGGCTCGGGGCTCGACCTGCTCAAGCGCCTCGAAACGGCCAAGCGCCGCGAGAAGGCGATCGTCATCACCGCCTATGGCTCGGCCGAGGGCGCCGTGGAGGCATTGAAGGCCGGCGCCTTCGACTACCTGACCAAGCCGGTCGATCTGCGCCAGTTCCGCAGCGTGGTCGCTTCGGCGCTCGGACGCGCGGCACCGGCTGCGCCGCCATCGGCGCGCGATGCCGTCAGTGCCGCCGCCTCGGTGCGTGTCAACGATGATCCGTCGACGGATCCAGGCCGTATCCACCCTGCGCTGACACGGCTGGCCGGGCGCTCTCAGGCGATGCTGCAGGTGCGCTCGCTGGTCGAGCGCGTCGCACGCAGCATGGCGCCTGTGCTGGTGCAAGGTGAATCGGGCACCGGCAAGGAGCTGGTGGCGCGCGCGATCCACTCATGTTCGACTCGGGCCGACGCGCCGTTCATCGCGGTCAACTGCGGCGCGATTCCGGAGCAGCTTCTCGAGGCCGAGTTCTTCGGCTACCGCAAGGGCTCGTTCACAGGAGCGCACGAAGACCGTGACGGCTTCGTGCAGGCGGCGCAGGGCGGGACGCTGTTCCTCGATGAGATCGGAGACCTGCCGCTGGCCATGCAAAGCAAGCTGCTGCGCGTGATCCAGGAGCGCACGGTGCGACCGGTGGGCGCAGTCGTCGAAACCCCGATCAACGTGCGCGTGGTCAGTGCCACGCACAAGGACCTGGCGTCCGAAGTGCACGAGGGCCGCTTCCGGCAAGACCTGTTCTACCGCCTCAACGTGATCCAGATCCGCGTGCCGGCATTGCGCGAGCGCATCGACGACCTGGGCGCGATCTGCGATCTGGTGCTGGCGCGAATTGCCAGCGAGGCCGGAATCTCGCCGCCGCCCAAACTGTCGGCGCAGGCGATGGAACGCTTGTCGGAATACGCCTTCCCCGGCAATGTGCGCGAACTGGAAAATTTGCTGCACCGCGCGCTGGCGTTGTCTTCGGGCGAGGTGATCGAGTGGGCCGATCTCGGACTGCCCGACGATGTGTTCGTCGACAGCGGCATCGTCGACCTCGATGCCTTGCATGCGGCGAGCGAGGCCGCCCGCAAGGTCGTCGCTCAGGCGCCAGCGGGCGACCTGCCAAGCGACCTGGTCGCCTATCTCGATCAGGTGGAGCGCGACATCCTGACGCGCGCGCTGGAGCAACACCGCTTCAACCGCACCGCCGCGGGTGCCAGCCTCGGCCTGTCGCTGCGGCAGATGCGCTACCGCATGGCGCGTTTGGGCGTGAACGTGGCCGATCACGTCGGCGAGCGTGGCGACAGCTCGTACTGACGCGCGCGCCGCCTGGCGCGATGGCTGGTGGCGGCGCGCGGCGCCGATCGAATCGCCCAACCACAACGCGCGCCCGGACCCGGCCGACGTGTCGCTCGTGGTGGTGCATTCGATCAGCCTTCCGCCGGGCGAATACGGCGGCGATGCGATCGAGCGCCTGTTCACCAACTCGCTCGACTGGGACGCCCACCCGTACTTCCAATCGATCCGCGATTTGAAGGTCTCGGCGCACTTCGTGATCCGGCGCTCGGGAAAATTGTTGCAGTTCGTATCGTGCGACCGTCGCGCATGGCATGCGGGCGCGTCTCAGTGGCGCGGGCGCGACAACTGCAACGACTATTCGATCGGCATCGAACTGGAAGGCCTCGAAGGCGAGCGCTTCGAGAGCGAGCAATACACGCAACTCTGCGCTCTGCTGCGTGCTCTGGCGCGCCGCTATCGCATCGCGGCCGTGGTGGGCCACGAGCACATCGCGCCGACGCGAAAGCACGACCCGGGCATGGGCTTTGACTGGATGCGGCTGGCGCATGGACTGCGCTGGTCTCAGGCGCGGCTGCCGTTTGCATCGTCAACAACGATGCCCGCTGCAACGGCAAACCGGCCGCAAAGCCAATAGGCATGCGCCTGTCATAACGCGGCGCGCGCAACGGTGCGGCGCACCACACGACCACCTGTGCGCACGCGCGAGCGCGCACGCGGCGCGGCCGCACAACGCCAAACGTCAAGAGGGATAAGCACGCTACGGCTAGTGCCTTGATGTGGTCGGGGGCCCCAGATATAGTGTCCCGCGCGTGATAAGCTGCGCACACCAAACACCCCGCCATGCTCCGTTTTCCTGTACGCCGGTTGGTCGTCGACGCGAAAGGAAATGCCCGCGAGGTGCGAGTCGCCCTGCAGCGACACCCCCACACCGTCAGAGAGCTGGTCCAGCAAGTCGGCTCGCCTATCCGCGGCGCAATGGGCCGTTTGCGAGTGGCGGGTCGAACTGATACGTGGTGCGTGCGCGACTTGACTTGATCCCGATCAAAACTCGACCACATACAAATCTGAGGGGTACCCATGCAATCAGTGTCCTCCCGCGCTGCCGACACGGCACCGAAGCTGCACGCCGTCGCGGCCGTCGTCGCCACCGAATCGGCGTACGCGGGCTACCAGATCATCCGGCGCAACGGTGCCGTGGTCATGTTCGAGCCGAACAAGATCGCGGTCGCGCTGATGAAGGCATTCCTTGCGGTGCACGGCACGCAAGGCGCCGCTTCCGCCAGCGTGCGTGAAACCGTCGACTCGCTCACCGAGACCGTCGTGCGCGCACTGTTGCGCTCGCGTCCCGGTGGGGGCACCTTCCACATCGAAGACGTGCAAGACCAGGTCGAGCTCGGCCTGATGCGCGGCGGCCACCACGAGGTGGCGCGTGCCTATGTGCTCTATCGCGAGCGTCGTGCGCAGGAGCGCGCCAAACAGATGCAGCAGGTCGCGCCGCGCGAGCCGGCACTGCACGTCACCGACAACGGTCAACGGGTGCCACTCGACATGCCGGCGCTGCAGGCGCTGGTCGAGTCGGCGTGCGCGGGCCTTGGCGCCGATGTGAGGGCAGAGCCGATCCTCGCCGAGACGCGGCGCAACCTGTATGACGGCGTGCCGATCGACGAGGTCCACAAGGCAGCGATCCTGGCCGCGCGCACGTTGCTCGAGAAGGAGCCGGCGTACACGCGAGCCACTGCGCGGCTGCTGTTGCACACCATCCGCAAGGAGGTAATCGGGCGAGAGGTGTCGCAGGCGGCCATGGCTGAGGGCTACGCCGAGTACTTTCCACAATTCATCGCGCGGGGCGTCGCCGCCGAACTGGTGGATCCGGCGCTCAAGCAGTTCGATCTGGCGCGGCTGGGTGCGGCGCTCAAGCCCGAGCGCGACCTGCAGTTCGACTACCTGGGTCTGCAGACGCTGTACGACCGCTACTTTCTGCACGTCGGCGAGCAGCGCATCGAGCTGCCACAGGCGTTTTTCATGCGCGTGGCAATGGGTCTGTCGCTGCAGGAGATCGACCGCGAAGCGCGGGCGATCGAGTTCTACGACGTGCTGTCGAGCTTCGATTTCATGTCGAGCACGCCCACCCTGTTCAACTCCGGCACCCTGCGTTCCCAGTTGTCGAGTTGCTACCTGACCACCGTGGCCGATGACCTCGACGGCATCTACGAGGCGCTGAAAGAGAACGCGCTGCTGTCCAAATATGCCGGCGGCCTGGGCAACGACTGGACGCCGGTGCGCGCGCTGGGCTCCTACATCAAGGGCACCAACGGCAAGAGTCAGGGGGTGGTGCCGTTCCTCAAGGTCGTCAACGACACGGCCGTGGCGGAGAACCAGGGCGGCAAGCGCAAGGGCGCGGTGTGCGCCTACCTGGAAAGCTGGCACCTCGACATCGAGGAGTTCCTCGAGCTGCGCAAGAACACCGGCGACGATCGGCGGCGCACGCATGACATGAACACCGCCAACTGGATCCCCGACTTGTTCATGAAGCGAGTGATGGAAGGTGGCCAGTG
>DATKJN010000850.1:0-2668 GCA_035543655.1 Burkholderiaceae bacterium
AGCCACTGCTCGAGGCCGCGCCGAGACCGTGCGCGGTGGCGTAGACATGCATCTCCAGCCGCCCGCGCACACCGAGCTTGCCGTAAATGGAGGTGAGGTGGTTGCGCAGGGTGTGTTCGCTCATGCCGAGCGCGTCGGCCACCGCGAACTGCTTGGAACCGACGTTGTGCAGCATGCTGGCCACGATCTCGCGCTCACGAGGGGTCAAGCTCGCGACGCGCTCGGCGTCGTGGTCCACGCGTTGTGGGGCAACACCAAGCCGGGTATCGGTCAGCAGTCCTAGCACGTCGCCCAGCAAGGAGCCGTTGAGCCATGCCTCGCCACAGCTGACTTTCTCGATCGCGCGCAGGATCGTTTCGGCCGGCTCGGACTTGTGCACCACACCGCGCGCGCCTTTGAGCACCGCCGCGCGGTGCTGCGCGACGTCGTCTGCGCCGGTCAATACCAGCACCCGACCCGGGCAGCGCTGGCGCAGCTCGCTCAGCGAAGCAGCGGCGTCTTCACCTGCCAGATCAAGGTCGAGCAGGATGACGTCGACATCGGCGATTGCGTCATTGCTCAGCAGCTCGGCACGCGAAGTCGCAGTGCCGACGACCTCCATCCGGGGTCGCGAGGCGTCGATCAGCCGGCGCAGGCCCCACAAGGTGATCTGGTGATCTTCGGCGACGAAAACGCGAATCGTGCGCGGTGGCGCGTCGGGCTGGATCTTGTCGGCAATGCATGCGTAGGCCATGACTTCTGACTACCTCTTTCTACTGCAGCTACAGCGGGATCTGGATGACGAGTTCGGTGTTCAGTCCGTCAGCGCGGGTGACGTCCAGCGTGCCACCAAGTTCCCTGGCCCGCTCGCTCAGCGAGCCAGGACAGAAATCGGCCGCCGGCCGGCCGCGCACGCTGCCACCATCGTCGCGCACCACGAGGCGGATCACCGTCGGCTCCGACGCCAGGGTGATCCAGACCCGGCGCGCACAGGTGTGCTTGCGCACGTTGTTCAGCGCCTCGTTGACCATGTGGAACAGCGAGCTGGCCAGAGCACGTGTGGTGGGCAGGTTCTCGGGGCAGTCGATCTCGGTCTCGATGCCGAACAGCAGCGTGAAGCGGCGCGCTTGCCGGCGCACTGCGGGCACCAACGCGTTGTCGCCTCGGTTGTTGTTCGTGCGCAGTCCGGAGATCAGCTCACGCAATGCGGCCACTTCCCCGTTTACCAGTTCGACCAACGAATCGACCTCAGCACGTGCGGGGTTGTCGGGCGGAATGCGCAAGGCAGTGCTTTCTACCGCGTATTTCAACCCCAGGTAGGGCTGGATCGCGCTGTCGTGCAAGTCGCGGCCGATGCGTGCGCGTTCGTGCTTGGCGCTCTCTTCCTGCAGCTGGTCGACCAGGGTGGCCTGCTCGACGATGCGCAGGAGTTCCCGAGCCGACGTTGCAAGCGCGGCGACCTCGCAGTCGGCGCCACGTGCGTTGCGGTACCCGACAACGATGTGTCCGTGTCCGCGTGCATATCGCG
Source organism: Burkholderiaceae bacterium (assembly GCA_035543655.1). Taxonomy (GTDB): domain Bacteria; phylum Pseudomonadota; class Gammaproteobacteria; order Burkholderiales; family Burkholderiaceae_C; genus JAEUPI01. The sequence goes on from DATKJN010000850.1 coordinate 1,508, forward strand.
TCAGCGGCACCACTTGCAGGACGCGGGCCCCGAGCATGTGCGCCAGTTGCTCAAGGTGCTGCGCGAGGTCGCATGGCACCGCTAGTTCACCGTGCAGCCGGGTCGCCGGCCGCCGGTCCCACCATGGGCGTTGCACGTAAGTCAGTGGGCACGCCGGCATCTGACGCAGCAGAGCCTCCAGTTGCAGGTGTACTTCTGAACTGGCGGGAAAACTCCCGTCCTCGCGGCTGGCCAGCATGGCCGGTGCTGCGAGCCCGCTGGGCAGGACCAGCGCTACCACCTCGGCACCTGCTCTGATGCGTAGCCGCTCAACGAGAGCGGCGCAGATGGACATGAAACCGCGGCGAGGATCGATTTCAGATTCGATGTCGTGAACCAACGCCAGGCGACGCCGCAGCACGCTCACCGGCTGAGCCAGAAGCGCCGCTGAGAGTATCAGTGCGAGCACCGCCAGCGCTGGCAAGGCCCGGAGCCAGCTTTCGTACACACCGCTCACAAACTCATTGCGGCGGTCGAGCAGCAGGCCGACGCCTGCAAAGAGGGCCAACATGATTCCGTGCCGCACGCTATAGCTGATGCTGGCCAGCACCACCGGTTGGACCAGCGTGACGATCATCATCATGGTGCCAACCTCGAACAGCTGCAGGACCAGTAAGGACCACGCGACGTCAATCCAGTAACACGGTAGAACCGGGTGCCTGGCACGGCCGCTGGCCTCGACCCACAGCACGTACGCTGCCCACAGGCTATAGCTGCACAACAGCGATGTTGCCCAAGCAGTTGATGGTGTTTGGGCACTCACCAGCAGCAGCGTACAGAGCAGGGCATTGACGACCCGCATGCCGGCGGAAAGGCGGCGCAACTCGACCGAAGGCCGGTCGTTGCCTGACAGCAGGATGGCGTGCGGTATGGACATCGGTGAGTTCACGCCCGCGTTTTATCAGCGCGCCGATTGACGCATCACACGTGGGTTGGGGGGAAACTCCCATGAACACACCGAATAAGAGCAGTAGTTCCGGCGGCGTAAAGGCGTTCGATTCAGCTAGGAGGTCGCTGCATCCGTAACCGTGAACTTGTGCCGTGTTCACCGCGCAGTGCCTCACTGGTCAAGCACCTCAAGCTCAGAGCAGTGGGCGCCGCCCTTTTCCGTCAAGGGCGATC
>DATKJN010000851.1:0-2251 GCA_035543655.1 Burkholderiaceae bacterium
GGCGTCGGCGATTCGTCGGGGTCGAGCGCGGCCGGCATCGCATCGGTGAAGTGGGTGACCAGCAACTCGTGCAAGCGCTGCGCCGCCGGCACGTTGGCATCGGCCTGTGCCACGATGCCCGCCAGGTCGGCCGTGGTGATCACGATGCGCGCGCCGGAGTCGGCGATGTAGTGGCCGAACTCGTCGGACTTGTTCATCGGATTGACCGGCACCACCACCGCATCGGCGCGCAGAATGCCTTGCACCGCCACCGAGAACTGAGGGCAGTTCTGCATGAAGACGATCACCCGGTCGCCGCGCGCCACGCCATGCGCCTGCAACCAGCCGGCGAGCGCGCTGGCCTGCTCGTGCAACTGCTTGAAGGTGAGCGCCTGGCCGAAGAACAGGTAGGCCGGCTTGTTCGGATAGCGCTGGGCCACCACCTCGGTGTTGAACCACAGCGAGGTCTCGGGCAGCACCAGTTCGCGCGGCAAACGCGCGGGCCAGATCTTGTGGTGGGGTTGGCGCAGGTCGATGGTCATCGGCTCGAACGGGAGGGAGATTTCGCTCGACCGATGGTGTACCCGATGGGCGTGCCCACCGCATCGTGTGGAACCCGTGTTGTCGCGTCGGAGACCGCAGCGGGCTCTGCTCGGTCGACTCAGCCGCCGAGTGTGTTGCGCGTGCGCGTTTCGATGTCACGCACGCGCTGGCACTCGCGATGCGCCTGGAACTCGGCTTTCTCGCATTCGCGGACCAGACAGCGGTGCATCGCCACCAAGTGGCGTCCGGCGCATTGTTCGCGCGGGTTGCGCGTGACCACGGCCACCGTGACCGGCGCCTGCGCGGGCGTGCCGGTGGGCGCATGCGTGTCGGGCACTGCGGCCGGCGCAGGATTGTGGGCAACCGTCGTGGCCGGGGGTGCCGCCGTTGAGTCAGCCGGGCGGACGGCGCGCGGCTCTGCAGGACGCTGCGCAGTCGAGCGCTGATCGGCCGCGCGCTGTTCGGCGGTGGGGCTGGTGCGTGCGCGAGGCGGCCGAGGACCCTCGGCGGGCTTGCCGGCGGTTGCATCGTCGCGTGCCGGTGCGGCATCGACGGCAGGCCGAGCAGTCGCTGAATCCACCGCCGGGTTGTCGATCGAGGGCGCCGTCGGCACCGGTGCGGCCGCGACGACGGCCGGGGGCGCAGCATGGGATGCCGCCACCGGCTCGGCCTTCTCGGCCGGTGCATCGTCCCAACTGGATGCCCACCAAGCGCCGAGCGCGGCCGTGACGGCCATCGCCACCGCCGTGCCCCACAACGGCACGCCGCGGACCACGCGGCGACGGCGCGTTGCCAGCGGCGCATCCGGTTCGAATGCATGCAATGGTGCGCGTGCCGGTGCGGCACTCGATTGCACCACCGTGGTCTGCCAGGACTGCTCGCTCGCCGCCCGCTCGCGCTTGGGCACCGCCAGGTGACCGGTGATTGCGGCCCGCAGTTCGGCCACGTGCTGCGGCCGGTCGTGCGGACGCGGCGCCAGCATCCAGTCCACCACCTGCAGCAACAGGTCGGGCACGTTGCCAATGCTCGAACCGGCCAGTCGCGGCTGCTCGTCGCTCAGCGCGCGCGCGGTCGCCGGCACCGGAGGCTTGCCGGCGATGAGGTAGTGCAGCGTCGCGCCCAGCGCGTAGAAATCGGTCCACGGTCCTTGCCGCATGCCCTGCGATTCGGCGTATTGCTCCAGCGGCGCATAACTCGGCTTCAGGATCGCGGTGAGGGTCTGGCTGCGGTCGCTGATCACGCGGCGCGCCGCGCCGAAGTCGAGCAGCACCGGCGGCGCATCGTCGGCCACGATCACGTTGTCGGGTGCGATGTCGCGATGGAACACACCCTCCTTGTGCATCAGGTCGAGCGCGCCGAGCAGTTGATCGGTCAGACGCAGCAACCACTCGCCGTCCGGGCAGCGTTGCGTGTTCAGGCGCAGCTGGCGCAGCGTGACGCCGCGGTACAACGGCATCACCATGTAGGCGGTGCCGTTGTCTTCCCAAAAGCGGTGCACCTTGAGCAGCGACGGATGGTCGAAGCGCGCAAGCAGCTTGGCTTCGTTGACGAACGAACTCATGCCGAGCGCGAAGGTCTCCGAGTGCGACGCCGACAGCAGCGACACCTGTTGCTTGCCGCTGCGCCCCGCCAGGGCGGCCGGCAGGTACTCCTTGATCGCGACGTCGCGCTCCAGTGAATGATCGAAGGCGCGGTACACGATGCCGAAACCACCCACGCCGATGACACC
>DATKJN010000852.1:0-3129 GCA_035543655.1 Burkholderiaceae bacterium
CCGCTCCTCGACGGCCAGATCGCCCGGAAACGGCGGCTGCTGCGCGGCGGCGATGGTGTTCACATAGGGCGTGCCGCGCGCCGGCTGCCAGCCCACCGAGGGGTCGCGCGCCATCGCCGACAGCATGTCCATCAATTGGCGAACGCGAGCCGGCCCGTCGGTGCGCAGCACCGACAACAGGGCGTCGCGCCACTCGGCGCTCTCCAGCGGGTCGTGGTCGGCGGCGGCCGAGAGGTCGAGGTGCGGCTGGATCGAGGGGTCGCTCATTGGGAATCCTTCGCGCTGGCGCGCTCCGGAATCGCCTTCGGAACGGCCGGGCGGCTCATGGGCCTCCAAGTCTGCACTGTACGCAGTCAAAGACCGTGCCGTTGACAGGCCGACGAGAGGCCCGGATAAACCCACCATGCCGCGTGCCGACAACCCCGCCGTGCTCGACCTGATCGGCAACACGCCGCTGGTGCCGGTCACGCGCCTGGACACCGGGCCGTGCACCTTGCTGCTGAAGCTCGAGTCGCAGAATCCCGGCGGCTCGATCAAGGACCGTGTCGGCCGCTCGATGATCGAAGTGGCCGAGGCCGATGGGCGGTTGAAGCCCGGCGGCACGGTGATCGAGGCCACTGCGGGCAACACCGGCCTTGGGCTGGCGCTGGTGGCGCGCGCCAAGGGATATCGTGTGGTGCTCGTCGTCCCCGACAAGATGTCGACCGAGAAGGTGCTGCATCTCAAGGCGCTCGGCGCCGACGTGCGCATGACGCGCAGCGACGTCGGCAAGGGCCACCCCGAGTACTACCAGGACTACGCCGCCCGCATCGCGAAAGAAGTGCCGGGCGCGTTCTTCGCCGACCAGTTCAACAACCCGGCCAACCCGCTGGCGCACGAGACCTCCACCGGCCCCGAGATCTGGCACCAATGCGGGCACGAGCTCGATGCGATCGTGGTCGGCGTGGGCTCGGGCGGCACGCTCACCGGCCTGGCGCGCTACTTCAAGCGGGTGCAGCCCAAGCTGCAGTTCGTGCTGGCCGACCCGGCGGGCTCGATCCTGTGTGACTTGGTGATGACCGGCAAGCACGGCAAGCCCGGTTCGTGGGCGGTGGAAGGCATCGGCGAGGACTTCGTGCCGGCCACCGCCGACATGTCGACGGTGTCGCTGGCGTACTCGATCCCCGACGACGAGAGCTTCGCCACCGCACGCGAACTGCTCAAGGCCGAAGGGCTGCTCGGCGGCTCCTCCACTGGCACGCTGCTGGCCGCTGCGTTGCGCTACTGCCGCGAGCAGAAGGAACCCAAGCGCGTTGTCACTTTCGTCTGCGACACCGGCACGCGCTACCTGAGCAAGGTCTACAACGACGCCTGGATGATCGACGAAGGGCTGCTCGCGCAGCGCCGCTACGGCGACCTGCGCGACCTGATCGCGCGGCGCGCCGAAGACGGCAGCGTGATCAGCGTGGGCCCCAACGACACGCTGCTCACCGCGTTCCAGCGCATGCGGCTGGCCGACGTGCAGCAGCTGCCGGTGCTCGACGACCACGGCAAATTGATCGGCGTGGTCGACGAATCGGACCTGCTGCTGCGCGTGAAGGAAGACGGCGCGCGTTACGCCGAGCCGGTGTCCAAGGCGATGAGCACGCGGCTGCAGACGCTGCCGCCGGACGCCGACATCGCCGCGCTGCGCCAGGTGCTCGACAGTGGCTTGGTGGCGATCGTCGCCGATGCCGATCGATTCCATGGTCTGATCACGCGCTTCGACCTGCTCAACCACCTGCGAAAGGCGCGACGATGAAACGCGACGACTCCAAGGCCACCACGACGAAGCAAGGCTTTGCGACGCGTGTCATCCATGCCGGCCAGGCACCCGATCCTTCCACCGGCGCGATCATGCCGCCGATCTACGCCACCTCGACCTACGTGCAGTCGAGCCCCGGCGTGCACAAGGGGCTCGACTACGGGCGCTCGCACAACCCGACGCGCTGGGCTTTCGAGCGCTGCGTGGCCGATCTGGAAAGCGGCACCGTCGCATGTGCTTTCGCGTCGGGACTGGCTGCGATCTCGACTGTGCTCGAGCTCGTCGATGCCGGCGCGCACGTGGTGGCGAGCGACGATTTGTACGGTGGCACGTTCCGCTTGTTCGAGCGCGTGCGCACGCGCAGCGCTGGCACGAGCTTCAGCTTTGTCGACCTCGCCGATCTCGACGCGGTGCGCGCCGCGATCCGCCCCGAGACCAAGATGTTGTGGGTCGAAACGCCGAGCAATCCGCTGCTCAAGCTGGCCGATCTGGCCGCGCTGGCGCAGATTGCGCGCGAACACGGTTTGATCGCGGTGGCCGACAACACCTTCGCCAGCCCCTACGTGCAGCGGCCGCTCGAACTGGGTTTCGACATCGTCGTGCACTCGACGACCAAGTACTTGAACGGCCATTCCGACGTGATCGGTGGCGTTGCGGTGGTGGCGGGCGACGAGCGCCAGGCCGAATGGCGCGAGCGCCTCGCCTTCCTGCAGAACGCGGTCGGCGCCATCGCCGGGCCGTTCGACAGCTTTCTCGCGCTGCGTGGCGTGAAGACGCTGGCGCTGCGCATGGAGCGCCACAACCGCAGCGCGCTCGCACTTGCGCAGTGGCTCGAGACGCAGCCGAAGGTCGCGCGCGTGCGTTACCCCGGGCTGGCGTCACACCCCCAGCACGCGCTCGCCAAGAAGCAGATGCATGGCTTCGGCGGCATGGTGTCGCTCGACCTCAAGACCGATCTCCCCGGCGCGCGGCGCTTCCTCGAGGCGGTGCGCATCTTCGCGCTCGCCGAGAGCCTGGGCGGCGTCGAGAGCCTGATCGAACACCCGGCGATCATGACCCACGCCACCATTCCGGCCGCGACACGGGCCACGCTCGGCATCGGCGACGCGCTGGTGCGCCTGTCGGTGGGCATCGAAGACGAAGCCGACCTGCGCGACGACCTGGCGCGCGCGCTGGCAACGATCTGACCTGATGGCGAGCGTCCACATCGCCTGCCTGTGCGCGGCGTGGTGCCGCCTGTGCGACGAGTACCGGCCGATGCTGCAGGCGCTGGCGGCGGAGTTCTCGCGTGCTGGCGTGCGCGCGCACTGGCATTGGGTCGACATCGAAGACGAGGCCGATCTGGT
>DATKJN010000853.1:0-4298 GCA_035543655.1 Burkholderiaceae bacterium
GCAGGCATCGATCGCCAAGGCGGTCGGCCTCGATCCGGCGACGGTGTCGTTGCAGACCACCTTCCTCGGTGGCGGCTTCGGGCGGCGCATCGACATCGACTTCATCATCCAGGCGGCGCAGATCAGCAAGGCGGTGGGCAAACCGGTCAAGCTGCTGTGGACGCGTGAAGACGACATGACGCACGACTTCTACCGTCCGATGTCGGTGCACAACATCGCCGCGGCGGTCGGGCCCGACGGCAAGCCCACGGCGATGACGTTCCGCTTCACGTCGCAGTCGATCACCGGCCGTGTCTTCGGCCTGCCCGCCGAGGTGCAGGACCCGCTGATGACCGAGGCGGCGATCGCGCCGTACGAGATCGCGGCCACGCGCCACGACGTGGTGAAGCACGACGCCGGCCTGCGCGTGGGCTACTGGCGCTCGGTGAGCCACTTCCAGAACGCATTTGCCAACGAAGGCTTCATCGACGAGCTGGCGATCGCGGCCAAGGCCGACCCGGCGGCCTATCGCATGTCGCTGATCGGCAAATCGCCGCGCTTCCAGAACGTGCTGAAGCTCGCCACCGAGAAGGCGGGGTGGGGCACAGCGCCGCCGGCGGGCCGCTCCCGCGGGGTGGCCATCATGGAGGGCTACGACACCTACATGGCGATGGTGACCGAGATCTCGATGAAGGACGGCGAGCCGGTGGTGCATCGCGTGGTGACGGCGGCCGACCTCGGCCGCATGGTCAACCCCGACACGGTGGAAGCGCAGATCCAATCGAGCATCATCTTCGGCTTGAGCGCGGTGCTGTGGGGCGACATCACGGTCGACAAGGGCCGCGTGCAGCAGACCAACTTCGACAAGTACCGGCTGATGCGCAACAACGAGGCGCCGCAGATCGAGGTGATGCTGGTGCAGAGCACCGAGAAGCCCGGCGGCATCGGCGAGCCCGGCACGGCGCTGATCGGTCCGGCGGTGGGCAACGCGATCTTCGCCGCCACCGGCAAGCGCGTGCGCCGCATGCCGTTCACCAAGGAGATCATCGCGCAGGCTTAGGCAAGCGCAAGCCGCAGCTGAAGCGCGCCCCGCGGGGCGCGCTTTTCTTTGCTACGCGTGCAGCCGACTCGACCTGGGCACGCTGGCGAGCAGGAACTCCATCTGGTCGGCCAGGATGCGGCGGCCGCGCAGGATCATGTCCTCGTGCAGGTTGGGCACGTAAGGCAGGTACAGCAGCGTCATTCGCGCTTCCTCGGGCAGGTGGTTGCCCTTGCGCCCGTTGCAGCCGCGGCAGGCGGTGATGCAGTTCATCCAGGTGTCGCGCCCGCCGCGCGACACCGGCACCACGTGTTCGCGCGTCAGCAGATCGAACACGAAACGGCGGCCGCAATAAGCGCACACGTGGCGGTCGCGGTTGAACAGCTTCGGGTTGGTCAGCGCCGGCACCGTGCGCCAGGCGCGGGTGGGGACGGCGCCCTTCACCGCGATGATCGGGTGCACGTCGATGCGCGATTGCAGACCGGTGGTGCGTTGGATGCCGCCGCGCAGGACGTGAAAGGTTTTCCCCAGCGTCCAAGCGACGCCGTCGCTCGCGTACAAGATGGCTGCCTCGCGTGGCGTGATCCACGCCTGCGGGCGACCGGACACATCGAGTTGCAGCACATCCACGGTGGGCCAAGACCTCCAGGGAAACGACGCGGCTGCAAGCGTAGCGCACTTCCGCCGCACCGTTTCACGGCGGCGCATGAGCGTTTCCGCTGCACTGCGCAAACGATGACAACGCGGTGAAACCGCATGCCCTAGATGCAGTCGCCTAGAAAAAGTGGACACATTCGGGTGTCGCGGAGAAGCGAAATCGGGTAAGAATAGTACGACCGTTCGTATTATTTGCCACCTTGAACACCACCGACACCCGCGATGCCACGCGCGGCCTGCCCAAAGGCCGGCAGACCCGCGCTGCCATTCTCGAAGCTGCGCTCGGTCTGGCTTCGCACATGGGCCTGGAAGGGCTGTCGATCGGCGCGCTGGCCGAACTGATGCACATGAGCAAGTCGGGCGTGTTCGCCCACTTCGGCTCGCGCGAAGAATTGCAGATCTCGGTGATCCGCGAGTACCACGAGCGCTTCGCCGAAGAGGTGTTCCGCCCGGCCATTCGCGAGCCGCGCGGGCTGCCGCGCCTGCGTGCGTTGTTCGAACGCTGGATCCGCCGCGTGTCGGTCGAGATCGACTCGGGGTGCATCTACATCAGCGGCGCGGTCGAATTCGACGATCGGCCCGGCCCGGTGCGCGACGCGCTGGCGGAGATGGTGCGCACCTGGCACGGCACGCTGGAGAAGGCGATCCGCCTGGCGATCGACGAGGGCCACCTGCGTGCGGACACCGACCCCCACCAGATGCTGTTCGAGATCCACGGGCTGATCCTGTCGCTGCACCACGATGCGCGATTCCTCAAGCTACCGGGCGCGCTGGACCGCGCTCACCTGGCCTTCGAGCGCATGCTGGCACACCACCTGCAAGTGCCCGGCAGCGTCGCGCGACCGAACGCCGCACGCACCGCGTCTGCCAGCGAGCCGCGCAAACCGACACGAGCCGTCGCATCGCGCGCGAATGCGGTTCGCACGCGCCGCTGACAGGTCACTCTTTTCGATTCCAAGGAGCCACTCCCATGCCGCACTACACACCGCCGATGCGCGACATGCAGTTCGTGCTGCACGAACTGTTCAACGTGGTGGACCAGCTGAGGCTGCTGCCGAAGCACGCCGACATCGACGCCAGCACGCTGAACGCCGTGCTCGAGGAAGGCGGCAAGTTCGCCGCCGAGGTGCTGGCGCCGCTGAACCGCGGCGGTGACGAGCAGGGCTGTGTGCTCGACCAGAAGACCCACGCCGTCACCGCGCCGGCCGGCTTCAAGGAGGCGTACGCCAAGTTCATCGAAGGCGGCTGGCCGGCGTTGTCGGCAGACCCGGCCTTCGGCGGCCAGGGCCTGCCGATCCTGCTGAACCAGTGCCTGTACGAGATGCTCAACTCGGCCAACCAGGCATGGACGATGTACCCGGGGCTGTCGCACGGCGCCTACGAGTGCCTGCATGCGCATGGCACCGACGAGCAGAAGGCGTTGTACCTGCCCAAGCTGACGAGTGGACAGTGGACGGGCACCATGTGCCTGACCGAAAGCCACTGCGGCACCGACCTCGGTCTGCTGCGCACCAAGGCCGAGCCGCAGCCGGATGGCAGCTACAAGCTCAGCGGCCAGAAGATCTTCATCTCGGCCGGCGAACACGACCTGGCCGAGAACATCGTGCACCTGGTGCTGGCGCGCCTGCCCGATGCGCCGCAAGGCAGCAAGGGCATCTCGCTGTTCGTGGTGCCGAAAGTCCTGCCCAACGCCGACGGCTCGCTCGGCGCGCGCAACCCGATCTTCTGCACCGGCCTGGAGCACAAGATGGGCATCCACGGCAACGCCACGGCACAACTCAACCTCGACGGCGCGACGGGCTGGCTGGTGGGTGAACCGAACAAGGGTCTGCCGGCGATGTTCGTGATGATGAACGCGGCGCGCCTGGGCGTGGGCAACCAATCGCTCGGCCTGACCGAGGTTGCATACCAGAACGCCGTGACCTACGCGAAGGAGCGCATCCAGATGCGTTCGCTGTCCGGCCCGAAGGCGACCGACAAGCCGGCCGATCCGATCATCGTGCACCCCGACGTGCGCAAGATGCTGCTCACAGCGCGCGCCTATGCCGAAGGCGGCCGCGCCTTGAGCATGCACATCGCGCTGTTGATCGACACCTACCTCGCGACCGACGACGACGAGGAGCGCAAGAACGCCGAAGACGAGGTCGCGCTGTTGACGCCGATCGTCAAGGCGTTCCTCACCGACAACGGCTGGATCGCCACCTCGAGCTGCCTGCAGGTGTTCGGCGGCCACGGCTACATCCGCGCGTGGGGCATGGAGCAGATCGTGCGCGACGCGCGCATCAACATGATCTACGAGGGCACCAACACCATCCAGTCGCTCGACCTGCTGGGGCGCAAGGTGCTGGCCGACAACGGCGCCAAGCTGAAGAAGTTCGGCCAGCGCATCCAGACCTTCGTCGAGGACGAGGGCGTCGACGAAGCGATGCAGGAGTTCGTCAACCCGCTGGCCGATCTGGGCGACAAGGTCACCAAGCTCACCACCGAGCTCGGCATGAAGGCCTTCGGCAACGCCGACGAAGTGGGCGCTGCGGCGGTCGACTACCTGCGTGTACTGGGCCACCTCACGTTTGCCTATTTCTGGGCTCGCATGGCCAAGGTGGCGCTGCAGAAGAAGGATGAA
>DATKJN010000854.1:0-6202 GCA_035543655.1 Burkholderiaceae bacterium
TTCGGACCGGCGCTGAAGGGCCGCAGCGCCGATGGCACGGCCAACGCCAGTGCCTGGGTCAACCTGCTGTCGATCTATGCGCTGGCCAACTTTCCGCCGCATGGCACGTACTCGGCCAGCAAGGCCGCCGCGCTGTCGCTCGCGCAGTGCCAGCGTGCCGAGTTGCGCAGCGCCGGTGTGCGCGTGATCAATGTGTTCCCGGGGCCGATCGACGACGAGTGGAACCAGAACATGCTGCCACCCAAGCTCGCGCCGGCCGCCGTGGCCAGTGCCATCGTCAAGGCGCTGCGTGATGGCGTGGAAGACGTCTACCCCGGTGACGTGGCGCAGGAGTGGTTCGAACGCTGGCGCGAGAACCCCAAGGTGCTGGAGCGCGAACTCGCGGCGGGAGCACAGTGATGGCCACGACGCGCAGCAAAGCCAAAGCGGCAACCAGCGAAGACGCCACGCAGCTGCTGGCCTCGATGGCCACGGCACTGCTGAGCGGCCGCATCCGCGTGGTCGACCTCACGCAGACGCTGGCGCCTGATTTCCCGCAGATCGCACTGCCGCCCGAGATGGGCCAGTGTTGGCCGTTTCGCATCGAAGAGGTGTCGCAGTACGACGAACGCGGGCCGGGCTGGTACTGGAACAATTTCTCCTGCGGCGAGCACACCGGCACCCACTTCGATGCGCCGATCCACTGGATCTCGGGCAAGGACCTGCCGCAGGGATCGGTGGACACGATTCCGGCCCAGCACTTCGTTGCCCCGGCGGCGGTCATCGACTGTTCCAAGCAGGCCGAGGCCGATCCTGACTACCTGATGGGCGTGGCCGACATCGAAGCCTTCGAGGCGCGGCACGGCCGCATCGCGGCTGGTTCGTGGCTGCTGATGCGCACCGACTGGTCCAAACGCTGGACCGAGCGCGGTGACGCCGAGGCTTACCAGAATTTCGACGATACCGGGCAGCACACACCAGGGCCGAGCAGCGAAGCCGTTCAATTCCTGGTGCAGGAGCGCCAGGTGCTGGGATTCGGTTCCGAAGCCATCGGCACCGACGCCGGCCAGGGCATCCATCTGCGGCCGCCGTATCCGTGCCACTATTTCATGCACGGCGCCGGACGATACGGCCTGCAGTGCCTGACCAACCTCGACCAGTTGCCACCGACCGGCAGCTTGTTGATCTGCCCGCCGCTGAAGATCCAGAAAGGCAGTGGCAGCCCGCTGCGCGTGCTCGCCCTCGTGCCGGCCATGTAGCCCAACGCGCCGCGTCGTCGACGCGCCGGCCCCGTGTTCGAGGGGCTGCGCAACCCGCGCGCTGTCACGTCTTGCGACATCGTTCACACGCTCCGGGGATGGCGCGGCACGAGGCGTGCGGTCAGGCTGCGGGCATCGTCACCAAGCGGCCTCCGCGCGAATGCCCACCTCCCGCTCCGAAGGCTCGGCCGCCCAAGTCGACCCGATCGACCTGTCGGCGTTTCAGCCCTTGCGGCCGGCCGAGCAGATCGTCGTGCGCGCCTTCGTCGATGACGACATCGCCCGCATCGGCCTGCGCCGGCCGCTGGTGCCGTCGACCGACATTGCGGTGCGCGGCGCGCTCGTCGCCCACCTGGCGCGCAGTGGCGGCTCGGGCGATGGCCCGCCGCACCGCGTGCAGATCGTCGGTGCATGGATCGAGGGACAGGTCAATCTGCGCGATGCATCGATCGCCGAAAGCCTGTGGTTCTTCCGCTGCGTGTTCGACGCGTCGCCGCGCTTCGACGGCGCGCGCATCGCCGGCAGCCTGAGCTTCCCCGGTTGCCTGCTGCCCGGCCTGCGCGCCGAAGACTGCACCATCGCCGGCGACCTCGCGCTCAATGCCGGCTGCATCGTGCGCATCGACGTGCGGCTGGCGCGCAGCACGGTCGGGCGCAATCTCAACCTCGGCCGCGCGCAGTTGCGCAGCGGCGAACGAGTCGACGCACAGGTGCCGCGCCGGCTGATCGCCGACGACGCACGCATCGCCGGCGATGCATTGCTCACCGACGGCTTCGAGGCCGATGGCGACGTGCGCCTCGTGGGCCTGCGGGTGGTCGGCGACTTGCGTGCAAGCTCGGCACGCCTGAGCGGGCACGTCAACGGCGACGGCCAGCGCGGCGATGCGCTCAACCTCGACCTCGCACACGTCGCCGGCAACGTGGTCCTCGACCAGGGCTTTTCTGCGGCCGGTTCGGTGCGCCTGCGCCGCGCGCAGATCGACGGCGACCTCGACTGCACGCAGGCTGCGTTCGACGCCTTCAACGACATGGGCTGGCGCGGCGCTGTTGCGTTCGCGATCGATCGCGCGCGCATCGGCGGCTCGCTGGTGTTGTCGCGCTTGAAGCAGCCGCTGTCGCGCGCCACGCTGAGTGGCGCCAGCGTCGGCACGCTGCACGACGACGACACCAGCTGGGGCGAGTCGCTCGTGCTCGATGGTTTCGCGTACCGACAACTCGCGGCGCCGGCGCCGGCGTCGTCGGGATTTCGCATCGAGTGGCTGTCGCGGCAGGAGCCGTCGCACATGGGGCGCGACTTTCGCGCGCAGCCGTGGCACCAGTTGATCCGCGTGTTCCAGCGCATGGGTTTGCCCGCGGCCGCACGCGATGTGGCGGTGGCGCGCGAAGTGCAGTTGCGCCGTGTCGGCCGTGTCGGCGCCGGTGCGCCGTTGCGCCTGCGCTGGCTGCCGCGGCTGGCGCACCGCGCGTTCGGCTTGCTCGCCGGCTACGGCCATCGCCCGTGGCGGCCGGCGGTGGCGATGCTGCTGGTGTGGCTTGGTTGCGCGGCGGTGTACGACCTCGCTGCAGAACGCGGCGTGATCGCGCCCACGGCGCCATGGCAATCCCAGGACCGCATGAGCGCTTGCGCGGCCAAGCCGGGCCAAGCGACCGATTGGACGCGGTGCGCGGACCTGCCGCCGCAGTACCCGGCGTTCAACCCGCTGTCGTATTCGTTCGAACACCTGGTGCCGTTCGTCGATTTGCAGCAGCGCCGCCTGTGGTCGGTGGCCGGCGAACGCGCGGCACCCGATGGTTGGGGCACGGCCGCGCGCATCGTGACCTGGCACGAGGCGGTGCTGGGATGGGCCGGCTGGGTGCTGGTGGCGCTGTGCCTGATCAGCGCATTGAACCGCCGCCGCGGCGAGATGTGAGACGGGATCTGACGCCCAGTTGACAGCCGGTCAAACGGTGTAGCCTCACAGTGTGATCTGGAGGCACCGATGACCGATTCTCCGACGGCCGCCACGCTGGCGAGCACCACGCTGCTGGACAGCGACCATCCAGCCGTGGTGGCGTTCGCGCGCCAGCACGCCATCGGCAGCACCGACCGCGAGCGCGCGGTCGCGCTGCACGACGCGGTGCGCGATGGCTTTCGCTACGACCCGTACCAGGTGGACCTGTCGCCCGGCGGCATGCGCGCCAGCAGCGTGATCGAACGCGGCATCGGCTGGTGCGTGCCCAAGGCCGCGCTGCTGGCGGCGGCGTGCCGCGCGGTGGGCATTCCGGCGCGGCTGGGCTATGCCGACGTGCGCAACCACCTGAGCACCGAGCGCATGCGTCGCACGATGCAGAGCGACCTGTTCATCTGGCACGGCTACACCGACATCTGGATCGACGGCGCGTGGCGCAAGGCCACGCCAGCGTTCAACCGCGAGCTGTGCGAACGCTTCGGTCTTCATCCATTGGCGTTCAACGGCCACGACGATTCGATCTACCACCCGTACGACCGCGCCGGCAACCGACACATGGAGTACGTGAACCAGCGTGGCAGCTTCGACGACATGCCGCTGGCGCGCATCGTGGCCGACTTCGAACGGGTCTATCCGCGCTGGATCCATCCCGGCGACGACATGCACAAGGCCGACTTCCTCGCCGAGGTTGATCGCGAGGTGCAGCAGGGCACGCCATGAGCACGGCAGCGCCGATGAGCGCAACGACCGACGAGCCGGCAGCCGACATCCCGAGCGGCTTCGCGCCGTTGGCGATGGGCGGCCACTACATGGCGGTGAACGGGCCGCTGTACTTGCGGGTGGCCGATGGCCGCGCGCAGCTGGGTTTTCGCGTCATGCAGCGCCACACCAACCCGCTGAACAACTGCCACGGCGGCATGCTGGCCAGTTTTGGCGACATGCTGCTGCCGGTGTGCATCCATCGCCAGAGCGAGGTCGGGCGCCGATTCCTGCCGACCATCAGCCTGCAGATCGACTATCTCGCACCGGCGCCGCTGGGCGCCTGGGTGCAGGGCGAAGCCGAAGTGCTGCGCGTGACGCGCACGATGGTGTTTGCCGACGGTGTGGCCCGCGTCGACGGCAAGCCGGTGATCCGCGTCAGCGGCATCTTCAAGATCGGCCAGCCGTTCAACAAGCCGGAAGAGCCGGCCGGTTAGCCCGATTGGGCCGGCTCAGTGCCGGCGCTGGTTCAACCACGCCAGCTTGGCGGCGTAGAGATCACGCTCGTTGCGCGACACGCTGAGTATTTCGGCCTTTTGCAAGTTGCGCTGCGCGGCATCGAGGTCGCCGAGTTGGTACTGCGCCAGTGCGAGCCAGTAGTGGAACTCGCTGGAGTAGTCGGCGCGCGCGACCTCCTTGGCGAAGAAGTCGCGCGCGGTCTGTGCATCGCCGCGGCGCAGCGCCAGCTGGCCTTGCACGAACCAGTGGTACGGCGGCTCGGGCTCCAACGCAGCCAGCCGCGCTGCGAAGACCTTGGCCTCGGCGTCGCGCCCCTGGCTCTGCAACAGCTGCGCCAGGTTGTGCAGGCCTTGCGTCTGGTTCGGCTGCCGCCGCAGCAACTCGGTGTACACGCGTTCGGCGTCCGCGGGTCGGCCCGTGCGCTGGTACACGACACCGAGCGTGTTGAGCACGCCGACGAACGACGGGTCGGCGATCACGCCTTCGCGGGCCCACCAGTAAGCCTCGTCGAATGCCTCACGGGCCAGCGCCTCGGCGGCGCGGTTGTTCATGAACATCGCCACCACCGTGGCTTCTTCCACCCGCTCGGTGCGCAGCCCGCGCAGCTCGCCTTGCGGCAGGAAATCGATGATCCAGTAGCGCGGGTCTTCGCCCCGGGGTCGGTCGATCGTGCGCCGGCCGATCGTGATGTTGATGTGTCCGCTGCGCAGCAGCAGCGTGCCGCTGCGGCTCCAGGTCTCATCGGCGTACGCGCTGTGGAACTCGACTTCGAGCCCCAGCTCCTTGGCGAGTGCGGCCGTCATCACCACCAGCGACAGGCAGTTGCCGGCGCGCGCGGCGAATGCCTGCGACGCGTTGCGCGTGTAAGAGGCGTCGTACTCGAGCTTCAGGTCGCCGCGCGTGTACAGCGCATCAACCAGGCCCTTGGGCCGGCCCTGCTTGCGCATCAGCGGCCAGGAGCGTTGCAGGTAGTCGCGCATCGAGTCGTCGACCGCGAACACTTCGCGCGCATCGATCACCTGCGCGGGCTTGGCAAAGGCGTCGTCGCGCAGCAGCGTGTGCGGCTCCACGGCAGGCTGCGGTGCGCCGGCGCAGCCGACCAGGACCGCAAGCGCGAGCACGCTGCCGAACAGACGAATCATGGGCGATGTCTCCTGGCGCCCGACGCGCCGGCTTCATTGTGCGCCGCTGGCGCGCCGCGCGCTGTCAGTGTTTTCGGTGGTCGCGCTTCAGCTGCGTGGCAGGCGCTGTCCGGTCACCACGACCTGCTGGATCGGTCCGAAGCTGGCCGCGTGCGCCAGGCAGGCCTGTTCGTGGCGCACATCGGCCGTGTTGCCGAGCGCGGCGAGGATGCTCAGCGTGATGAAGCCCGACAGTCCGAATGCCATGGTGCGGATGATCAAACGCTCGAACATCGAATCCTCCTGTCGACAACCCTTCAGTTGATGACGTGGACTCTAGGCAGACGCATCGCGACTCGCGAGCCGATTGCGACGAACTGCGCGCCGACGCGGACGAACTGCACGCGCGGCCCGTTCCTGGGCGGGGTGCCCGACGTGGCGCTGTAATCGAACTGTCGCAACGACGCTCAAGCGTCGAACGGCGCGGCGCGTGTCTCGCCCGGCTCCTGCCCGAAGCGGATCGCAGGCGCGCCCGCCCGCCGCCTCTTGGCGCGGTACATCGCTGCGTCGGCGGCGACGAGCAGCTGCTCCAGGTCGGCGCCGTGGTCGGGAAACACCGCCACGCCGATGCTCGCGCTCGGTTCGATGCGGCCGAACAGTGCGCTGAGCAACGGTGC
>DATKJN010000855.1:0-2173 GCA_035543655.1 Burkholderiaceae bacterium
CGGCTCGGGCGCCACCACCGCCGCTGGCACGCCAGTGACCGGTGCGGTGCGCGATGCCAACAACGCGAATCAGCCTTGGTTCGTGCTCGGTGCGGGCACGCAGTACCACACCGTGCAGGACCACTTGAAGGTTAAGCTGGCGTACGACTTGAGTCCGACGCTGCGGGCCAGCTACGTGCTGGGCATCTGGCGCAACGAGGCCGACGGCAACTCGGCGACTTATCTGCGCGATGTCAACGGCCAGCCGGTGTTCGCCGGCCCGGTGAACATCGAGGGCCTCGACTACACCGGCGCGCAAGCGCTGAGCGGCGGCGACTTCGCACTCACGCGCGAGGACCTGCTGCACACGATGCACGGACTGTCGATCAAGAGCCACACCAAGGGCGAGTGGGATTGGGAACTCGCCGCCAGCCTGTACCGCTACCACCGCGACGACAAGCGGCAGAACGCGGCGGTCAATGCGCAGCCCGGTGCGCTCGATGGTGGCACGGGCACGCTGGCCGATGGCAGCGGCACCGGCTGGACCACGCTGGCGGGCAAAGGCACCTGGCGGCCGCCGCAGGCGCAAGGCGCGCACGTGGTCGACTTCGGCGTGCAGCTCGATCGCTACCGGCTGCGCTACCTGACTTCCACCATCACCGGCAACTACCTCGGCGACGCGGCGGGCGACTTGGCCAGCAACGTGCAGGGCGAGACCGCGCTGAACAGCGTGTGGGCGCAGGACGTGTGGCGCTTCGACGAGCGCTGGAAAGCGGTGATCGGCGGGCGCTTCGAACAGTGGGAGGCCAAGGAGGGTCGCACCGACTTCTCTGCCACCAGCTCGATCACCCATCCGGCGCGCAGCGAGCGCCACTTCTCGCCCAAGGGGGCGCTGTCGTGGCAGTGGGCCGACGACACCGTGCTCAAGGCCTCGGTCGGGCGCGCCGTGCGCATGCCGACGGTGCAGGAGCTCTACGGCGCCACCTCGACCACCAACTCGCAGTTCATCAACGACCCGAACCTGCGGCCCGAGAAGTCATGGACCGCCGAGCTCAGCGGCGAGAAGGACCTCGGCGGCGCGACGCTGCGGGTGACCGCATTCGCCGAGGACACCCGCGACGCGCTGTATTCGCAGACCACGCTGGACGCCGCAGCCAATCGCAACGTGAGCCGCGTGCAGAACGTGGACCGCATCGCCACCACCGGCATGGAGGTGGCGCTGAACAGCAAGGACCTGCTCACGCGCGGCCTGGACCTGCAGGCCAGCGTGACCTATGCCGACTCCAAGATCAAGGAGAACGCGGGATTCGTGGTCGTGCCGGGCGACACCATCGGCAAGTGGCAGCCCAACATCCCGCGCTGGCGCGCCACGGCGCTGGTGAGCTACCAGCTCGATGACCGCTGGACGGGTTCTCTCGGTGCGCGCTACAGCGGCCCGCAGTACCGCACGCTGAACAACAGTGACGTCAATGGCTTCACCTACCAGGGCGTCAGCAAGTTCTTCACCGTTGATGCGCGCGTGCTCTGCCGCATCGATTCACAGTGGAGTGCCGCGTTCGGCATCGACAACCTGAACAACGACAAGTACTGGAACTTCCATCCGTATCCGCAGCGCAGTTACGTGGCAGAGCTGAAGTTCGACCTGTAAGAAGCCGCGTCTGTTGCCCGCGTCGGGCATGACGATTGCCCATAGCGCCGGCTTTCCCAACGGTAACCGTCGAGGTCATCACCATGCGTGACGTGAACTATCGGCTCCTTGCCTCGCTGATGCTGTCGGTCGGCGCGCTCAGTTGCGGCGGAGGCGACGATGACTCGCCGGCACCCGCCCCGGTGCAAGCCCCGGCACCCGTCCCGACACCGCCGCCGCCGCCTCCTCCGCCGCCACCCCCGCCAATCCCTCCGATGGCGCAGCCGCCGGTGGACATCAGCGGCACGGCCGCCCAGGTGGGCATCGATTTCTGGGGCAACACCAGCACCGCCAACGGCGGCAAGGGCAGCCCGGTCGACGGCTTGTCGTGTTTCCCCTCGGTGCCACAGACGATCCACATCCACTCGCACCTGGCCGTCGTGCTCAACGGCCAGTTGCTGGCGGTGCCCAACAACATCGGGCGAGTGTTCGCCACGCCGACCGCTGGCGGCTGCCTCTATCAGCTGCACAACCACGACGCGGGCGGCCGCATGCACATCGAGGGCG
>DATKJN010000856.1:0-5862 GCA_035543655.1 Burkholderiaceae bacterium
CGACCGCGCCTGCATCTTGGCCATGCCGCGTGCGCGGTACAGCTCGACCGTCTTGATCGACAGGCCGATGCGATCGGCGATGTTCTTGTTGTAGATGCCCTGGATCACGTAACTCAGCACCTCGCGCTCGCGTGGCGTGAGCCGGGCTTCCAGCGCGGCGAAGCGCGCGTGGGCCTCGTCGTGACCGTTGGCGGCGCCGTTGGGCTCGGGCGCAGCGTCGCGTGCCGGCGACCGGCGTGCGTGCGTGAAGGCCTTCTCCAGCGCCTGTTCGAGCGCGCCGTCGTCGAACGGCTTCTCCAGCAGCGTGACGGCGCCTTTCTGCATCGCCTGCACCGCCAGCGGCACGTCGGCGTGGCCGCTCATGTAGACGATCGGGAGCTCGGCGTCGCGCTCGATCAGCGCATCGTGCACGTCGAGGCCCGACAGCTGCGGCATGCGCACGTCGAGCATCAGGCACGCCGGCGTCGCCCGGTCGCGCTGCGCCAGCGCGTCGAGCGCGGCCTGCGGGTCGTGCCAGATCTGCACGTCGAAGCCGGCGCCGCTCAACCAGAAGCGCGTGGACTCGAGGAACTCGACGTTGTCGTCGACGATGTAGACGGTGCGTGGGGTCATCATGGCCTCGCGTTCGAAGTCTCGGTCGGTGAAGCGGAAGCGGCCGCCGCGGTCAGCGGCAAGCTCACGTGGAAGGTGGCGCCGCGATCGGCATTGCGCGTGAACCACAGCCGGCCCTGATGCAGCTCGACGAACGAACGGCAGATCGAAAGGCCGATGCCCATGCCGGTGGGCTTGCTGGAGGCGAACGGCACGAACAGCTTGGCGGCGGTTTCGTCGGTCAAGCCGCAGCCGTTGTCGCACACCTGCACCTCCACCTCGTGGGCGCGCGTGATCAGGCGCAGCGACAGCTGGGGTTTTTCGGGTGGGTCGGCGCGCATCGCGTCGAGGCCGTTGCGCATCAGGTTCACCACCACCTGCTGCAGCATCACCGCGTCGCCCCGCACCTGCACGGCGCCTTCGGGCAGCTCGAGCGCCAGGCGCGCGCGGCTGCGTCGCAGGTCCCAGTCGAGCAGCGAGGCGCTGGCGCGCAGCATCGCGGTGAGGTCGAGCCGCGTGTGGCGTGGCTGGTGCGAATGCGTGAACTCGCGGATGCGTTGGATCACGCGCGCCGCGAACATCACCTGCTCGATGGCGCGATCGAGCGCCTGCGCCTCCTCGGTATTCATCGCTGAGCTGCGCCGTGACAGCCGCGAGCGCAAGCCGCGCAGCAGGTTGGCGGCGGCGCCGATCGGCTGGTTCAGCTCGTGCGCCAGCGTGGTCGCCATCTCGCCCACCGAGAACACACGCGAGGTGAACAGGAGCTGCTCGCGGTCGTCGAGCTGGCGCTGCAGCGCGCGCGTCTGTTCGTGGCGGTCGGTGGCGCGCAGCAGCAGATGGCTCGCGCCCGCAGACACGATCTGCAGTTCCCATTGTTTGGCCTCGCCGAGGCAGACGCGGCGCGATGCGCGGTCGTCGCACGCGGCGGCCAGCGCCTCGGTCAACCCGGGCAGGGCGGTGTCGAGGGCGCGCCCGTCAACGCCGGCGTCGAGCGTCGGCCACAGCGCCAGCCAGGCCGGGCTCGCCCAGACCAGCGTCTGCTTCGACGCATCGATCAGCGCCGCGGCATCGCCGAACTGAGCCCAGGCCTCGCACGACTGGCGCAGCTCGGCGCTCAGCGGTGCGTGGATCGGAGCCTTCGCGGCGGGCGGGCGCGCCGGCGTGCGGCGGGCTTTGGTGGTGCTCAACATGGGGTGGCCTCCAGCGTGTCGGCGTCGGTGTTCACCAGCGGCAGCGCGCTGACCACCACGTGCACGCTCCATTGCGCACCGAGTGCGGCCCAGAAGCGCTGCGCTGCCGGGATGCGCACGCAGACCTCGCACCAGCGCAGCGAACGCGCCAGCACGGGACCGAGCTGCACTTCGCAGGGCAGCGGCGCTTTGGAATTCGAAGCGGTCGAGCCGTCCACCGCGACCAGCTGGCGGCCGGTGCGCGGGTGGTGTTCCTTCACCACACGCACGTGGCACCACTGGCCCGGGTGTGGCGGGCTTGACCATTGCAGCCGCGCGTCGACGCGCAGTCCATGGAGCGAGAGCGCCGGCGCCACGCGTTGTGCGGTTGGTGCCACTGCAGCGCGCGTGCGCGGCCACAGCACGAAGGCCCAAGCCGGCCCGGCCGGATCGAGCCCTTGCGGGCAGGCCAGCACCACGCAGCGGCCGCGCTGCCATTGTTCGGCCGCGGCGAGCAGCGCCTGCGGCGTGACGCGCGCGGCCAATGCATGGCGCAGCGCAAGCGAAAGCGGCTCGCACCATGCCTCGGCGGGCGCGGGCTGTGCGTCGAGGACTTCTTCGGCCTCGACGTGTTCGTCGTCGTCCTCGCTCTGTTCGGAGAACGCGGCTTCGTCATCTGCCTCGGGCTCGGGCCGGCGGCGCGTGTCGTCGTCTTCGACGCTGCGCGGCGACGTGCGGGCGAGTGCACTGTAGGGATCGAAGGCGTGCGGCATCGGCCAGCCGGCGGCGGCCTCGACCTGCAGCCCGACGAGCACCACGGGCACCGTGAGGTCAGCCGGCAGCGTGAACTCCGCGTCGGCCAGCGGCGTGTCCACCTGGGTCTCGGTGATCTGCTTGGGTTCATCGACCTGTTGCGGTGCGCGCGCGACGGTCTGCATGCCGGCGGCTTCGACGCCGTGATCGACGTCCACGCCAGGCTCGTGTCCGGGTGCGAGCGCGTCGGCCTGCGCGGCCTCGTCGGCCACGGGCGACTCGGCCCACGCCGCGGCCGCGGGGCCCAGCGACATCGGCAGGACGGGCCCGATTTCCATGACGTCAGGCCGCGCCGCTCGGCGGCGCCGGATCGCGCAGCATCAGGCCCTTGGGGCCCAGGGTCAGGACATCGGGGTTCAGGCCGAGGAACTGCTGCAGGTAGCCGCGCGCCGCGCGCTGCACGTGGGCCACTGCGGCCGGACCTTGTGCAGGAGCCTGCGCGGCGGACTCGGCCACCAGCACCGCAAGCAGCGCGAGTTCTTCGACATAGGCTTGGCGATCGGTTGCGGGCGACCCGTCTCGGGCCAGGCTGGCAAGCATCACACGGCGCAGCTGGCGCTCCAGCTGCAGCAGCGTCGCCGCCGTGGGGCGCTCGCCGCCCAGAGCCATCAGGTTGGCGGCGACGAAATGAGCGGCAGCCGCACCCGCATCGTCGAAGCCACCGGCCGCATCCCGCGGACGCACGGCCTCGCGGTAGTGCTGCAGGCAGCGACGATACAGCGCCTCGGCCTCGGCCCGGGCCGGACCGACAGGCTGCGCCTGCGCCAACCGCGCCGGCCCCAAGGGCTCGGCAGCGCGCGGCACCGTGAGCGCCGCGCTGTCGTCGGCCACTGCGTCAGTGCCCAGCACGGCGTCGAAGGTGGCCTGGCGCAGTCTGCGCGACAGGTCTTCGATGAAGGCAGGGGAGGGATGCGATGTCATGTGGTGGCGTCCTCGCTCAGTGCCGGAATGGCGCCGTCGCGCGGCGACAGCGAGCGCAACGCTTGGCGCATCCGGGTTCCAGGTGGTGTGTTGCGCAGCGCGCGCCACTCGTTCAAACCGATTCGATGGAAGCGCGCCACACCGCCGTCGTAGGGCCGCAGGCCGAGCGGCACGAAGCCGAGCGCCGCCAGCACGGCGCGGGCGCTGCGGTTGTTGGGATGGCAGATGCCCCAGACACAGTCGAGGCCGAGGCGCTCGAACGCCTGCTCGAGCATCAGCTCGCCACCTTCGAGGGCGAGGCCTCCGCCCCAGGCCAATGGCAGCAGCCGCGCGCCGATCTCCACTTCGCCCGGCTGCTCGGCCATCGGCATCAGGTTGAACCAGCCGGCAAACGAGGGTTGCGGCTCGAGTACCGTGGTGTGCCAGATCCCGAGGCCCTCGTGGCGGCGGTAGACCTGCGGCATGCGCTCGAGAAACAACTGCGACACCTCGCGTTGGTGCAACGGATAGTCGTCGACCAGGTGGGTGCGCAGGCGCGGCTCGTGGTGCATCCGCACCAGTTCGTCGAGATCGTCGGCGTTGAACTCGCGCAACGCCAATCGGCGCGTCTGGCCCCAGGATCTCACGTCGCTGGGCGCAGCGCAGAGCACGGCGCTCATTTGGTCAACCTCCACGCTGTGCGCTGCGCAGCTCGCGTCGGCATAGGGCCGCTGGCTCACTGCTTGTCCTCTCGATCGTCGCCGCGGTCGTCGACGCGGACGCTGGCCGGGTCGATCCCGCGTGCGCGCAGCCGTTCGTCCAGGCGCGAGCCTTGGCGTGCCAGCGCCGCGGCGTCGCGCGATGGGGTGGCGATGTTCAGCGCCCACAGCGCCGGCGCGGCCACGTTGCCGGCGGCCGGTACGCGCACGGCGCGCAGCTCGAGCGGCAGGCCCAGCGGTTCGTTGATGGAGACCTGGAACGTGTTGAGGTCGGCGTTGCCGGCGTGCTGCTGCAGCGGCTGCTGAGCGGCCATCGCCGTGCCGAGCGCGGCCTGCGTCTGTGTCGCGGTGTCGCTGGCTGCGGCGCCGGCGCGTGCCACTGCGGCCGCCGCGGTCGCAGGGCCTTGCAGCGGGTTGCCCACAGCGCTCAACGGCGTCTGCGCCGCGCAATCGGGCGGCGCAACCGGCACCGTGTCTTCGCTGTCCTCGTCCCGCGAGGCCGACTTGTCGCGCAGCAAGCGCTCGAAGCGGTCGCCCTCGCGGCGCAACGTGTGCGGGTCGGTGCAACGTGTGCCGTCGCGTGTCGTCGTGCGCGACGCTGCGCTCGACGACGATGCACTGGCGTTCGTGTTCATGCTCACCTCCGCTTCAATGAATGGGCCGGCGGCCCTGGTCTTCGATTTCGAGCTCGACGCGCTGCTCGCGTGCGTGTTGCACCGCGCGCCGTGCTTGCTTGGCCAGGCCGCGCACCGCGTCTTCGCGAGCCAGCGCACGCGTCAATTCGGCGCCGGCCTGCTGTGCCCGCTCCTGCGCCGCTTCCAGCTCGTGCTCGTCATCGATCAGCGCGTATTCGTCGCGTTCGAGCTGGTCGGCCAGGCGCTCGCGGTTGGCGGCGACCAGACCCGACAGGCGCGGCAGGTCCGGCGCCAGCGTGGTGACGATCGCATCGGCCAGCTCGGTCATCCGGCGCTGGCTGCGCTCGATCGCGCGCTGGCGTTCCTGCACGGTCGTTTGTGCCTTCTCGACCTCGAGCTTGGCCTTGGCGCATGCCTCGCGCGCACGCTGTACGCGCAACGAGCGCAGCCGCAACATCTGCCCGGCCTCATGCGGCGTGGGCAGCTTCTGCATCACGCCACCGCGTCTTTCATCTGCTGCACCGTGGTGTCGAACTCGGTCGCTTCGTCGGTGCGCTGCTGCAGCAGCGCCTTGATCTGCGGCAGGCGCTCGATCGCGCGGTCGGCCAGCGGGTCGCTGCCGGCCTGGTATTCGCCCACGCGCAGCAGGAACTCGACCTCGGCATGGCGTGCCATCAACTGGCGCATCTGCGCCGCGGCCTGGCGATGCGCACTGTCGGTGACGCGCGTGAACACGCGGCTCGCGCTGCCCAGCACGTCGATCGCCGGATAGTGCGCGGCCTGCGCCAGTGCGCGTGACAGCACGATGTGGCCGTCGAGGATCGAGCGCACTTCCTCGGCCACCGGGTCGGAGTTGTCGTCGTCCTCGGCGAGCACGGTGTAGAAGGCGGTGATCGAACCGTGCGCGTCGTTGCCGGCGCGCTCGAACAGGCGCGGCATCTCGGCGAACACGCTCGGCGGATAGCCGCGGCGCACCGGCGGCTCGCCGGCCGACAGCCCGAGCTCGCGCAGGCCGCGCGCAAATCTGGTGACCGA
>DATKJN010000857.1:0-4412 GCA_035543655.1 Burkholderiaceae bacterium
CCCGCGTGCCGGCGACGTCGACCTCACCACCACCGGTGCGGCGCGTTCGGGCGCGGCCGCGTTCGCCGAGGCCGGCGTCAAGCCCGCGGACATCCAGTACGCCAGCATCTACGACAGCTTCACGATCACCGTGCTGTTGCAACTCGAGGACCTGGGCTTCTGCAACAAGGGCGAGGGCGGCCGCTTCGTCGCCGACGGCAACCTGATCTCGGGCACCGGCCGCCTGCCGTTCAATACCGATGGCGGCGGCCTGTGCAACAACCACCCGGCCAATCGCGGCGGCATCACGAAGGTGATCGAAGCCGTGCGCCAGCTGCGCGGCGAGGCGCATCCGGCGGTGCAGGTGAAGAGCTGCGGCCTCGCGCTGGCTCAAGGCACCGGCGGCAACCTCGGCAGCCGGCATGCGAGTTCCACCTTGATCCTCGAGCGCGAGTGAGCCCGGCCATGAGCACACCCTCCAAGACCCGCACGCTGCCGTCGCCCGGCGCCGGCCCCGACAACGACGCGTTCGTGGCTGCGGCGAAAGAAGGCCGCTTCATGCTGCGCCACTGCGACGATTGCGGCAAGACCCACTGGTACCCGCGCGCCGTGTGCCCGCACTGCTGGAGCACGAAGACGCAGTGGAAACCGGCCAGCGGCCGCGGCACCGTGTACGCCTACTCGACGATGCAACGGGTCGACCCACCGTACACGCTCGCCTATGTCACGCTGGCCGAGGGCCCGACCATGCTCACCAACCTGGTGGGCGAGGGGCCGTACCGGATCGGCATGGCGGTGCAGGTGCAGTTCCGCCCCAGTGACGACGGCACGCCGGTGCCGGTGTTCGCGCCGGCCTAGCCTGCCGCGGCAGGCATTCGCAACGCGAATGTCCAGATAGGCCGCACAAGTTCGTGGATGGATCGACGGCACATTTTTGCCGTCGCGATCCATTCAACGAAAGCAACGCATGACTTCAACCATTCGCCACTGTGTGGCGGCCGCGGGCCTCGTCCTGGCCACCGGAAGCTACGCCGCCGGTCACCTCGCGGTGTCGCGCGAGATCACGGTGGACCGCGCCCCAGACACGGTCTGGAAGCTCGTCGGCGAGTTCAACTCGCTCGACGTCTGGCTGCCGCCGGTGCTGGCCAGCACGTTCACCGGCTCGCCAACGCAGCCCGGCGCCGTGCGCGTGCTCGACCTCGGCAACAACGCCAGCGTGACCGAAAAGCTGCTGGCCTACAGCAGTGAACGGCGCAGCTACAGCTATGCCTTCGTCAAGTCGCCCCTGCCGGTGAAGAACTACGTCGCCACCATCGAGCTCAGCACGACGGCGGACGGCAAGACCCGGGTCAAGTGGCACTCCACGTTCGATGCCGACGGCGCTCCCGACGACAAGGCGAAGGA
This sequence comes from Burkholderiaceae bacterium, assembly GCA_035543655.1. Taxonomy (GTDB): domain Bacteria; phylum Pseudomonadota; class Gammaproteobacteria; order Burkholderiales; family Burkholderiaceae_C; genus JAEUPI01. The sequence continues at coordinate 1,384 of DATKJN010000857.1, forward strand.
AGCCATTCTGGGCATCTACGACGCCGGCCTCGGCAAGGTGGCGCTGATCTTCAAGAAGTGACCTCTGCGGCGCCGCCGCGCCGCGATCGCAGGCCAGCCGCGCGCCGCCGGCGTCGATGCCCCCGCGGGCACGAGGTCGGCGTGCGCAGGGCATCATCGGCCGATGCGCAACTTCGTGGCTGGCGGCCTGTCGGCTGCCCTGGCGGTGGCGTTGGCCGCATGGGCGGCCGATGCGCCCAAGGTGGTGACCGTGGCGCAGGGGCTGGTCAATCCGTGGTCGCTGGCGTTCCTGCCTGATGGGCGGCTGCTGGTCACCGAGAAGCCCGGCCGGCTGCGCATCGTCGGGTCCAATGGTGCGGTGGGTGCCCCGATCAGCGGGCTGCCGGGGTTGTCGGTGGGCGGGCAGTGCGGCCTGCTCGACGTGGCGCTCGATCCCAAGTTCGCCGACAACCGGTTCATCTACCTCAGCTATGCCGAGCCGGCGAGCGGTGGCGAAAGCGGCAACAGCACTGCAGTGGCGCGCGCCAAGCTGGGCGACAACGCGCTCACCGACGTGCGCGTGATCTTTCGCCAGCAGCCCAAGTATTCGAGCAGCGCGCACTGCGGCGGGCGGCTGGTGTTCGCGCGCGACGGCAAGCTGTTCGTCACGCTGGGCGATCGCTTCGCGCGCAAGGACGACGCGCAGACGCTGAACAACCATCACGGCAAGGTCGTGCGCATCGAGCCGGACGGCCAGGTGCCGAAGGACAACCCGTTCGTCGGTCGCGCTGGCGCACTGCCCGAGATCTGGAGCCTGGGTCACCGCAACGTGCAGGGCGGCGCGCTGCACCCGGCCACCGGCGAGTTGTGGACGCACGAGCACGGTCCGCAAGGCGGTGACGAGGTCAACGTCACCGAGGCCGGCCGCAACTACGGCTGGCCGCTGCTGACCTACGGACGCAACTACGGCACCGGCACGCGCATCGGCGAAGAGGGCCCCCAGCCCGGCTACGAGCAGCCGTTGAAGGTGTGGGTGCCGTCGATCGCGCCCAGCGGCATGGCCTTTCTCACCAGCGAGCGCTACCCGGGGTGGAAAGGCAGCCTGTTCGTCGGTGCCCTGCGCGGCGAGATGCTGGTGCGCCTCACGCTCGATGGCCGCAAGGTCACCGGCGAGGAGCGGCTGTTGACCGACTTGAAGGAGCGCATCCGCGATGTGCGTCAAGGGCCCGACGGCTGGCTCTACCTGCTGACCGACAGCGCCAACGGGCGGATCATTCGTCTCGAGCGTTGAAGGGTGCGCCGCAGGGGCACGGGTCGGGTTCGCCCGCTCGAGCGGGCCACCGCCGTCCACTACATTGACCCGGGTCCCATCGACATCGCCAGGAGACTCCGATGCCCGACCCGCACCCACCCGACCGGCGCGTGTTCGTGGCCGGCTCGATCGCGCTGGCCTCCATGCTCGCCGCGCGGTCGGTGCTGGCGCAAACGGCCCAGTGGCCGAGCAGGCAGATCCGCATCGTTGTGCCCTTTCCGCCCGGCGGGCTGACCGATGCCTATGCACGACTGTTCGGCGACCAATTGACGCAGCAGCTGGGCGCGTCGGTGCTGGTCGAGAACAAGACCGGCGGCGGCGCGGTGATCGGCATCGACGCGGTGGCCAAGGCGCCGCCCGACGGCTATACCCTGCTGGTCACGACCACCGGCACGGTGATGCAGAACCGCGTCCTCTACACCAAACTGCCGTACAACCTCGACAAGGATCTGGTGCCGATCACCGTGTTCCCGTCGGGGCCGCTGGTGGTCGGTGTGGCGCCCAACGTGCCGGCGAACAACTTGACCGAGTTCGTCGCCTGGGCCGCGGGCAAGGACCTGTCGATGGGGTCATACGCGCCGGGCTCGTATCCGCACATGCTGGCCGACACCTTCAACCGCAACTACGGCCTGAAGATCCAGGCCGTGCACTACCGCGGCGAGGCGCCGATGTGGGTCGACATGGCCACCAGCCAGCTGCAGATCGCGGTGGGCAGCTATCAGGCCTTCAACACCGTGGCGCAGCGTGGCATCAAGCCGATCGGCGTGACCGGCAAGTACCGCAGCCCGAAGCTGCCTCAGGTGGCGACCCTGCTCCAGCAAGGCGTCAGCGGCACGCTGGTGCCGCTGGAGGGCGGCCTGGCGCTGATGGCACCGACCGGCACGCCCGAGGCGGTGCTGCGCATGTTGTCCGGCGTGGTGGTCAAGGGTGCTGAAACCGAGCAGTCGGCCAAGCTGCGCGAGAACTTCGCGATTCCCAACAAGCCGCAAAACCTGGCCGACACTCGCCGCGAATGGGACCAGGCGGTGCCGGCATGGATCAAGGCCGCCATCGACCTGGGCGTCAGGCTCGACTGATCCCAAGCGCCGTCAAGTGGCCCGCGGCACTTCCTGCGGCCGCTGCGCAGGCCTTGCGCGGCGCTGATCAGCCCAACAGCCGCATGCTGCGCCTGCAGCGATGACCTGCGCCGGGAACGCCGGCTGCCCCGGCCGCGGCACCATGATGGCGGACGCGCTCCGCGCCATCCGGGTGCTGCCGCCGCTGTATGAATCAATCGATATCCATCTGGTCGAGATCAACCCGGTGCTGCGCGAACGGCAGCGCGCGACGCTGTCGGGCCAGCGCAACATCACCTGGCATGACAGCATCGACGATGTGCCGGAGGGCCCCGCGGTCATTCTGGCCAACGAATATTTCGACGTGCTGCCGATCCATCAGGTGGTCAGGCGCGAGACCGGCTGGCACGAGCGCGTCGTCAACCTCGACGACGAGGGCAAATTGTTTTTCGGCGCCTCGGAAGAACCGATACCGCGCTTCGAGGTACTGCTGCCGCCGCTGGTGCGCGCGGCGCCGGACGGCGCGGTGTTCGAATGGCGTCCCGATGCGGAGATCATGAAGGTCGCAAAACGCGTGCGCGACCAGGATGGGGCTGCCGTCATCATCGACTACGGCCATTTGCGCTCGGACGCCGGCGACACCTTCCAGGCGATCGCGCGCCACAGCTTCACCGATCCCCTGA
>DATKJN010000858.1:0-3330 GCA_035543655.1 Burkholderiaceae bacterium
CCTGCGCGCGCTGTGGGTCGACATGCTGGGCCTCGGCGTAAAGGGCAACTTCGTCAGCGAACGCGAGAACGTCGACGAAGACATCTGTGCAATCGGTTCCGGCGTCCATGAGGTCGAGGTCGACCTGATGCAACCGCTCGACCCTGACAAGAAGCCCGCCGTGCACGCCACGCCGTTGAACCATGTTGGGCTGTGGGTCGACGACCTGCCGAAAGCCGTGGCGTGGATGACCGCGCACGGCGTGCGCTTTGCGCCCGGTGGCATCCGCAAGGGCGCGGCGGGCCACGACATCTGCTTCATCCATCCGAAGGGCAACGACGACTTCCCCATCGGCGGCGAAGGGGTGCTGATCGAGTTGGTGCAGGCGCCGCCCGAGGTCGTGCAGGCGCTGAGTCGCAACCACTTGTAGCGAAGCGCGCGATCGCGCACGTTGTTTGCCGGCAAGGCGGGTCGCCCGTGGATCGGGCATGCCAACGATCGCCATGCCACCTCCTGTCTCACTCCATCGAACGCTGCGGTCCTCGCTGGCGTCGGCTTGCCTGCTGATCCCGCACCTCGCATGGGCCGACCTCGCGCCGCCGCCCAAGGACGGCTTGTGGCGCGGCATGGCCGGCGCCGCGCTGTCGGCCACCTCGGGCAACACCGAAACGTCGTCGGCCTTGCTCAACGTGGACGCCGCCCGGGCGTCCGACCACGACAAAGTCTCGCTCGGCGGCAACATCAACTACGCGCGCGGCACCAACGACGCCGGCGAGCGCACCACCACCGCGGACAAGTCGAGCGCTTTCGGCCAGTACGACCGCGACTTCGCGCCGCGCTGGTTCGGTTTCGGCCGGCTCGCGTACGACCGCGACGCACTGATCGATCTGTCGTCGCGCACCGCGCTGACCGTGGGTGTGGGCCACCGCTTGATCGACACCCCGACGGACAGCTTCACGCTGCTGGGCGGTCTGGGCTACACCAGCGAGCGCTACGGCTCGCTGCAGACCATCGCCGACGAAGCCGACACGCGCTTTGATCGACCGAGTGCCTTCCTGGCCGAGGAGTCCGCGCACAAGCTGACCGAAACCACGTCGCTGAAGCAGCGCCTGGAAGCAAACCCCGCACTCGATGGCAGCGGTGTCGTGCTGTGGAAGTTCAGTGCCAACCTCGACGTGGCGATCAACTCCTCGCTGAGTCTGAGCGTGGGCGTGATCGACACCTACAACACGGAACCGCCGGAAGGCGCGGTCAAGAACGACGTCACCCTGTTCACCGGCATCAGCGTGAAGTTCGGCGGCCCCTGATGCGACGCGACATCGGGGCAACCGTCAGGGTTGTGCTTCGGGCCCGATGGCAAACACCTCGACCTTGGCCGATTTGCCCTTGAGCTGCACCTCACCCAGGGGCCCGGCGGCGATGCGACCCTCGAGAGCGGCGCAGGTCGCCCCGTCGACCAGGATGCTGCGCTGGGCCACCTTGGTGTGCGCCTCGAGGCGAGCGGCCACGTTGACCGCGTCGCCGATGCAGGTGTAGGTGGCACGAGCCTGCGTGCCGGTGTAGCCGGCGATCATCTCGCCGGTGCCGATGCCGATGCCGATCGCCAGCGCAGGCTTGCCGACCGGCGTGCGCTCGGCGTTCAACAGCTCGATCAGCTCGATCATGCCCATCGCCGCGCGCACAGCCGCCAGCGGCGCATCGGGCAGCGGCAGCGGGGCGCCGAACACCGCCATCAAGCCGTCGCCGATGATCTGGTTGACCACGCCGCCCTGGCCGCTGATGGCGTCGAACATCAGCGTGTAGTAGGTGTTGAGCAGCTCGATCGTCTCTTCAGGCCCCTGCGACTCGGCGATCGACGTGAAGCCTCGGATGTCGCAGAACATCACGGTGGCCCGAACGTGGCGGCCGCCGAGGGCAAAGCCGGACTGCTGCAGGTCGGCCGCCACCTCCGACGTGGCGAAGCGTTTGATCAGCTCGCGCTGCTGGTCGCGCAGGCGCTTCTTCTCGAGGCTCGAGTTGATGCGTGCCTTCAGCAGCACCGGGTTCACCGGCTTGTGCAGGTAGTCGTCGGCGCCCAGTTCGATGCAGCGCACGACGTGCGAAACGCCCTCGAGCGAGCTGGTGACGATCACCGGCAGGTCGCGCCGGGCCGGGTCGGCCGCCAGCCGCTCCATCACCTCGAAGCCGTTCATCTCCGGCATCTCCATGTCCAGCAGCAGCAGGTCGAAGCTCTCGCGCTGCAACAGCTCCAGTGCGATGCGACCGTTCTCGGCGCTGGACACACGATGGCCCATCAACTCCAGGCTGCGCGCCAGCAGCAGCCGGTTGACCTTGTTGTCGTCGACCACCAGCAGGCGGGCACCGTGCTCAGCCATGGGTCAGCGCCTTCAGTGCGATGACCGCGGTGTCGTACTGCGCCTGCAGCACCTCGATGCCGCCGGCGCCGGCCGGCAGGCCACCCAGCTCGAGCTCGCGGGCCGTGGCGCCGAGTGCGATGGCGCCGAAGGTGTTGGCATTGGTCTTCAGCGAGTGGGCTGCGCGGCGGAAGCGTTCGCCTGCGCCGGTGGCCTGCGCCGCGCGCAGCTCGGCAATCATCTGCGGCGCCTCCTCGAAGAAGGTTTGCACCAGTTCGACGACGAAGTCGGCGCCCGCAGTGGCCTGCAGCTCGGCGAACACGCTGCGGTCGATGGTGTCGGACATCTCAGGCGTCCTCGCGCGCGGAAGTGTGGGTGAGCGCATCGACCAGTGCGTCGACGCGGATGGGCTTGGTGATGTAGTCGTCCATGCCGGCCGCGATGCATTGGTCGCGGTCGCCTTGCATCGCATTGGCGGTCATTGCCACGATGCGTGGCCGCCCGGCACTGAAACGGCGAACGATCTCGCGCGTGGCCTCCAGGCCGTCCATCTCCGGCATCTGCACATCCATCAGCACCACGTCGTACGGTTGCCGTTGCAACGCCTCGATGGCCTCGATGCCGTTGGCCGCCAAGTCGGCGCGGTAGCCCATCTGCGACAGCAGGCGAAGTGCGAGCTTCTGGTTCACCACGTTGTCTTCGGCCAGCAGGATGCGCAGCGGATGCCGCGCGGCCATGTCGGGGTCCATCGTCGGCTTGGTCGGCGCGGCTGCCACCTTCGGCGCGACATCGTGCGCAAGCAGGTTCACCAACGTGTCGAACAGTTGGCTCTGGCGCAGCGGCTTGGCGAGGTACGCAGCGAACAGGCCTTCGGTGTCGCCGGCCTCCCGCCGCCCGAGAGAACTGAACAGCACCAGCGGCTGCCTGGCGCCGGTGGCGCGAATCTTCTGTGCCAGCGTGAAGCCACTCATCTCGGGCATGTGCATGTCGAGGATCG
>DATKJN010000859.1:0-2168 GCA_035543655.1 Burkholderiaceae bacterium
GATCCAGGGCGAGCTCGACCCGGTGGGCGAAAACCTCGTCGGCACGCGGCGGCTGGTGGCGCGCTACCAGGCGCTGGGGTTGTCGAAGATCGAGACGCGCTACTACACCGGCGCGCGGCACGAGCTGCTCAACGAGACCAACCGCGACGAGGTGACGGCCGACGTGCTGGGGTGGGTGGGCAAGACGGTGTGAGGGCGAGGCAGGGTAGGGCGGTGATCGAATCGGTGTCTGCGATGCAGGTTCAGCGTGCGGCAGCCGGCTGGGCAAGCCGGGCCCTCTTCGTTGCCGTGTGGCTGGCTGCGGTCGCCTCGCAGGCCGCCGAGCCCGCCGTGTGGCCGACGCAGGGATGGCCAACGTCGTCCCCCGAAGAGCAAGGCATGGCGTCGGCCGCGCTCGCCGAACTCGTCGACTTCGGCGCCGCCAATGACATGGACAGCATGCTCGTGGTCCGGCACGGGCGGGTGGTGCTCGACGCGACCTACGCGCCCTTCAGGCCAGGCATGAAGCACACCGTGAACTCGGTGACCAAAGGCGTGGTCGGCACGCTGGCCGGCATCGCTTTGAAGGAAGGCAAGCTCGACCGGCTCGATGCGCCGGTGCTCGACTTCTTTTCCGGGCGCAGCGTTGCCAACGCCGATGCGCACAAGAAGGCGATGACGATCGAACATTTGCTCGACAGCACCTCCGGCCTGAGTTGGCGCGAGCCGCTGTCGAACGAGCCGCCGGAGACCGCGCTGCAGATGGAGCGCAGCGCCGACTGGATCGGGTTCGTGCTCGACCGGCCGATGGCACAAGCGCCCGGCCTCTCGTTCAACTACGACAGCGGCGGCTGGCACCTCGTGTCGGCCATCGTCGGCCGGCAGACCGGCAGCGATGCGCTCGACTACGCCAGGCAGAAGCTGTTCGCGCCATTGGGCATCACCGACGTCATCTGGCGTCGCGATCCGCAGGGCATCCCCATCGGCGGCTTTGGCCTGTACATGCAGCCGCGCGACATGGCCAAGATCGGCTACCTGTATCTGCGCGGCGGCCAGTGGGCCGGCCAACAGTTGTTGCCGCCGGATTGGGTGCCCAAGCTCCTGCAAGCCCGGGTCGACATGCGCATCGGCCCGTTCCGCTACGCCAACGGCTGGTGGACGCTGCCTGACAAGCGCGCCTACATGGCGGTGGGATTTCTGCGCCAGCTGATCATCGTGCTGCCCGAGATCGACACGGTGGCGGTCGTCACCGGTCGCAAGCACTACCCGTTCAACGAACTGATCGATCGCATCGTCGATGCGGCCAGGTCGCCGGTGCCGCTGGCCGCGGATGCCTTGGGCAGTGCGCGGCTGGCGGAGCGCATCGCCGATGCCGGCGTCGAGAAGCGCTCGCCGACTGCGCCGACCCCCGGCCTCGCGTCAGCGATTTCTGGCAAGACGTATCGGTTCGCCGCGAACCCGGTCGGGCTGAGGTCGTTGAAGCTCGATCTGACGCCGGGCCATGCGCGATACGACTCGACCTTTGCGTCGGCGGTCCCCAGTGCGCCGCCGCGCCGCTTCGAGGGTCCGCTCGGCCTCGACGGCCTGTTCCGCGTGCGCGAGCCGCAGGGCTCAGAGCCACCGTTGGCGGCGAAGGGCAACTGGCTCGGCGACAGCGCCTTTCAGATCGTTGTGCGATCGCTGCCCGAAGGAGTCGTCTCGAGCTACCGGCTGACGTTCAACGGGCAGCGCGTCGACGTGTCGTTCGACGACAACCGCGGCGTGCGTGCGCGCTTTCAGGGCCAGGCGGACGACTGAGTCATCGCGCACGCGCAAAATACGAGCCCGTTGCGATCGCTGGTGGTGACGCGGATGCGACGAGTCGTGTCGCGCTTTCCTTCAAGGACAGAACATGATCGACGAAGCCCCACGGATTCGGCGCCAGTCGGTGCAGCGGCCGAGCGCGGCGCAAGTGGATGCGCTGCGCGGCACGCCCACCGGCTTCCTGGTCGACGCGCTCGGCGGCAGCGGTGCGCTGGACTACCGCATCAAGCCCGCCATCGCCGAACAGGCCTCGTGCTGCGGCGTGGCGCTGACCTGCGATGCCGGCCCGGCCGATAACCTGGCGCTAGTGGCAGCGCTAGAAGCACTGCAGCCAGGCGACGTGCTGGTTGCCGCCACCGGCGGCTACACCGGCTGCGCCGTCACCG
>DATKJN010000860.1:0-5865 GCA_035543655.1 Burkholderiaceae bacterium
AACGCGCTGCGCAGGCTTTGCGCGTGCTGGCCGACTACCTGCAGCGCCATCCCGAATCGATCGTGCGCGGCAAGCCCGAGATGCCGTTGCCGCCGTCGGGGGACAAGAAATGAAGCCACGCGCACGCCGCGCGGTCGCCGCGCTGGTGCTGACCGCCGGCCTGTGCGGTTGCGTCTCCACCAGCACGCCGGCGCGTTTTCACACGCTGATGCCGCCGCTCGTCAGCGCCGCGCCGGCGACCCGTCCGGCGCCCGCGCTGCGGGCCGAGGTGCTGCCGGTGACGCTGCCGGTGCAGGTCGACGTGGCGCCGATCGTCGTGCGCCTGCCCGACGACTCGATGCGTGCGCTCGAGCACGAGCGCTGGATCGCTCCGCTGGCCGACGAGATTCGCGCCGCACTTGCGCTGCGCATCGACGCGGCACTCGCGGCGGCGCCGGCCACGCCGACCGCTGCGGCGCCGTGGCGGGTGGCGCTCGAAGTGCAGCGCTTCGATTCGACGCTCGGCGGTGCCGCCAGCCTGCAAGCGATGTGGTCGCTGCAGCAAGCGGGCAGCGTGATGCTGCGCTGCCAGCTGAACGATCGCGAGCCCGTCGCGGCGGGCCCCGTGGCGCTGGTGGCTGGACATCGTTTGATCGTCGAGCGCCTGGGCGACGCCATCGGGCGCGCGGTCCGCGCCGCGGCCGGGGGTGCCACGCCCACGTGCGCGTGATCCTTGGTATCGTGCGGCGTCGCTCGCACCCAGCCCGCACACCACGATGACCGCACGCAAGACCGCCATCGTCACCGGTTCGGCCACCGGCGTGGGCGCGGCCACCGCGCTGCTGCTGGCGCAGCGCGGCTACGACGTGGTGATCAACTACTCGCGCAGCGAGCAGGACGCCAAGGTGTCCGAGGCGGCGTGCCGCGCTGCCGGCGCCGACACGCTGCTGGTGCGCGGCGACGTGTCCGACGATGCCGACTGTCGCGCGCTGGTCGATGCGGCGCTGCAGCGCTGGCAGCGCATCGACGCGCTGGTGAACAACGCCGGCGTCACCACCTTCACCGGCGCCGCCAACTGGGATGCGATCGATGCCGCCACCTTCCAGCGCATCGTCGGCGTCAACGCGATGGGCACCTTCCAGATGGTGCGCGCCTGTGCGCCGCACCTCACCGAGGCGCGCGGCGCGATCGTCAACGTGTCGTCGGTCGCGGGCTCGCTCGGCACCGGCTCGTCGGTGCCCTACATCGCCTCGAAGGGCGCGGTGAACTCGATGACGCTGTACTTCGCGCGTGCGCTGGCGCCGCACGTGCGCGTGAACGCCGTGTGCCCGGGGCTGATCACCTCGCGCTGGTTCGTCGACGGCATGGGGCAAGAGGCGTTCGAGAAGATCTTGGCCACCAACGAGAAGACCACGCCGCTGCAGACCGCGTGCAGCCCCGAGGACGTGGCCGATGCCGTGGTGTGGCTGATCGACGGCGCGCGCACCACCACCGGCGAGCTGCTGCTGCTCGACTCGGGGCGGCACCTCGGCACACCGGCGCCGCTGCCGCGCTGACACAGGAGACCATCATGACCACGCAGGGCTTCGCCGTCTCGCATGCGCAGGATGCGCACTTCGAGCGCGGGCTGCGCTCGTTCTTCGAGTACCGCGACCTCGGCATCAAGCAGGCGACCCAAGGGCGTGTTGTGGCGCACGTGATCCGCGCCGCGCAAGGCACCGATTTCTCCAGCGAGCCGCACCAGCACCACACGACGTTCCAGTTCGTCTACATCCTGAAGGGCTGGGTCGAGTTCGAGTACGAAGGCCACGGCCGCGTGCGCCTCGAAGCCGGCTCGAGCGTGCATCAGCCGCCGGACATCCGGCATCGCGAGATCGGCCACAGCGCCGACCTCGAACTGCTCGAGATCGTGATGCCCGGCGACTTCGAGACCGCAACGGTCGAGCGCGTGTAGCGAAGTGCAGGGGCCGCGCGGCCGGCGCCGGGCCGCCCCAAGCGGCCGCGCGACCCGCTCGGCGGGTGGTGGCGCGTACTCGCGCCACCGGGTGCACCGCCTAGCGCTGCACGCTGCTGGCGCGGTAGGTCGGCGGCTGGCGCAGCTGGGTCGCCTGCTCGTACGCATGGGCGTACTGCAGCAAGCGCACATCGCTCCATGCCGGCCCGATGAAGCTCAAGCCCACCGGCAGCCCGCCGGTGAGGCCCATCGGCACCGTGACGTGTGGATAGCCCGCCACGGCCGGCGGCGAGGTCGCCGACGCACCCCCGGCGATGTCGCCGTTGACCGTGTCGATCAGCCACGCCGGTTCGCCGGTCGGTGCGATCAACGCGTGCAGCCGTTTCTGGCGCAGCATGGCGTCGATGCCCAGCGTGCGCGAATAGCGCAGCCCGTCGTTGAGCGCCTTGCGATAGGCCGCCGACTTCAGGTTGCCCTTGGCCTGCGCCTGCTCGAACAGCTCCTGGCCGAACCACTTGAGCACCGTGCTCGCATTCTGCTGGTTGTAGGCGATCACGTCGGCCAACGACTTCAGCGGCAGGTTGGGTGCGAACTCGTTCAGGTACAGCGCCATCGAGTGCTTCAGTTCGTGCAGCAGCACGTCGAGCTCGCCGGCCCAGATCTTGTCGGTGTGCGGGATCGGTGTCTCGACGATCTCGGCGCCGAGGTCCTTCAGTGCCGCCTGCGCGTTGTCGAACAAGCTGATCACGCCGCGGTGCGTGCTGGCGATGTTGCTGGCGATGCCGATGCGCACGCCGCGCAGCGAGCGCATGTCGAGCTTGTCGAGCGCACCCGCCTGCAGACGCTTGGCCGATGCGCGCGTGGCGGCGTCGCGCGCGTCGGCGCCGGCCATGCCGGCCAGCAGCAGCGCGGCGTCGCGCACGGTGCGGCACATCGGGCCCGGCGTGTCCTGCGAGAACGAGATCGGCACGACGCCGTCGCGGCTCAGCGCACCGACGGTGGGTTTCAGGCCGACCAATGCGTTGACCGACGATGGCGACGTGATCGAGCCGTCGGTTTCGGTGCCGACCGCTGCGGCGCACAGGTTGGCCGCCACCGCCACCGCGCTGCCCGACGACGAGCCGCTTGGGCTGCGATCGAGCGCGTACGGATTCAGCGTCTGGCCGCCGCGTGCGCTCCAGCCGCTGATCGAGTGCTGGCCCCGGATGTTGGCCCATTCGGAGAGATTGGCCTTGCCGAGCAGCACCGCCCCCGCTGCGCGCAGGCGCTGCACCACGAAGGCGTCGCGCGGCGCCTGCGCACCCACCAACGCCGGCGAGCCGGCCGAGGTCTGCATGCGATCGGCGGTGGCGATGTTGTCCTTGACCAGGATCGGCACGCCGTGCAGTGGCCCGCGCCAGCGGCCGCTGCTCGCCTCGGCGTCGAGCGCCTGCGCAATCGCTTCGGCCTCGGGGTTGAGTTCGATCACGCTGCGCAGCGTCGGCCCAGCGCGGTCGATCGATTCGATGCGCTCGCCGTAGGCACGCACCAGGCCGAGCGCCGTCGTGCGCTGCGCGCGCAGCGCGGCGCCGATCTGGTCGATGGTGGCTTCTTCGAGTTTGAAGTCCATGGCGTTCCCGGTGTTGGCGTGTGAGCGCGCACCGATCAGCGCGACGGGCACGGCGAGCGAGGCTTGGACGAAGCGGCGGCGTTGCATGCGGTTGAACTGGGTGTCAGGGAGTGGCGGACGGTGCGGCCATGCGGTGGCGGCGCAGGCGGCGCTCGACCAGTTCGAACAGGCCTTGCGTGAGCAGTGCCAGCACCGCGGCCGGCAAGGCGCCGGCGATCAGCGTGGCGTGGTCGTTGAGCGCCAGCCCGGTGGCGATGCGTTCGCCATAACCGCCGGCGCCGATGAAGGCGGCGATGGTTGCCGTGCCGACCGTGATCACGGCCGCGGTCTTGACGCCGGCCACCACCACCGGCATCGCCAATGGCAGGTCGATCAGCCACCAGCGTTGCCACGGCCTCAGCGCCAGCGATGCGGCCGCATCGCGCAGGCCCGCAGGCACCTGCTTCAAGCCGGTGGTCACGTTGCGCACGATCGGCAGCAGTGCATACAACGTCAGCGCCACCAGCGCCGGCAGCGTGCCGATGCGTCCGAGCAGCGGGATCAACAGCGCGAACAGCGCGAGCGAGGGCACCGTCTGCAGCATGCCCACCAGCGCCATCACCGGCTGCTCGACGCGCGGCCAGGCCGCCGCCGCGGTGCCGAGCGGCACACCGATCAACACCGCAGCCAGCACCGACACCACAACCAGCATCAGGTGTTCGCGCGTCAGGCGGCCGAGGTCGTCGGCGACCAGGCGCGGCCACCAGCCGCCACGCGCCGTGCCGCTGCCGCCGGCCGCCGTGGGCTGCACGAAGTCGCGCGCGATGTCGGCGAATGCGCGGCTGCGCAACTCGGCATCGCCGTTCATCGCGATCATGCGCGCGGCATCGATGCGGCCTTCGAGCTTCTGGATCGCGGCCCAGGCCGCGGGCGCCTTCTTCGGCAGATCGAGCCGGTACAGCAGCACCGCGTCGTAGCGTGGGAAGTATTGTTGGTCGTCGTCGAGCACCGTGAGCTTGAGCTCGGCGATCTTGGCGTCGGTGGAATAGATGTCGGTCACCGCGATGCGGCCCGCGGCCAGCGCCTCGTACGAGATGCCGTGGTCGATGCCGGTGGGTTTGTGCGGCAGGCCGTATTTGGCCGCCAAGCCGGGCCAGCCGTCGGCGCGGCCGAGGAACTCGTGCGACACCGCCACCGCGAGATCGGGCTGGCGCGCGAGGTCGCTGATGGCCTTGATGTGGCGTTGCGTGGCCTGCGCGGCCGTCATCGCCAGCGCGTAGGTGTTCTGGAAGCCCAGCGGCACCGCCACGCCGAGCCCCATCGGCTCGAGCGCACGCCGCATCGCCGCCAGGTCGGTGGGCTTGGCGTGCTTGAGGATCTCGGCGTCGATGGTGCCGGTGTACTCGGGGTAGACGTCGATCGCGCCGGCCTTCAGTGCCTCGAGCACGACCGCGGTGTTGCCCAGGCCCTGGCGGTGCTCGGCCTGCGCGTGCGCGCGCGCGGTCTGCGCGACGATCTCGCCGAGGATGTACGACTCGGTGAAGCGCTTGGAGCCCACCACCACGGCGGGCGCGTCAGCCGCATGCGCGCTGCCAGCCAGCAGCACCCACGCCAACAGCAGACACCCGCGCACGTGCATGGGGCGCTATCGGGTTCGCGCCGGGATCTCGGGCGCCGCGGGTCGAACCAACGAGTGAAGAGCCGCCATCCGCACACTCCGCTGCACAACCGGCGCATTGTCGTGCAGCAGCGCGATAGACCCCTGTGACGTCGCGCCTTCAGGGCTGCCGCGCACGCGCCCGCGGACGGCGCTTGGCTTCGGCCACCGGACCGGCCACCGGCAGCCGCGCCTCCTGCTTGATCTCCTTCAGCACGATGCTCGAACGCACGTGCGTGACACCTGGCAGGCGGAAGATCGTGTCGTGCAGGAAGCGCTCGTAGGCCTGGATGTCGTTGATCAGCACCGTCATGATGTAGTCGGCGGGGCCGGTGGTGCTGACGCAGTGCACGATCTGCGGGCTCGCGGCCACCGCGCGCTCGAACTTGCGCACCAAGTCTTCGCTGTGTTCGCTCAAGTTGGTTTCGACCACGACGCGCAAGTTCAAGCCGACTTTCTCGCGGTCGACCAGTGCGGTGTAGCCGCGGATCACGCCGGCGGCCTCGAGATCCTTCACGCGTTTCCAGCACGGTGTGGGTGACAGGCCGACCGCGGCGGAAAGCTGCTGCACGGTCTGGCGCGCATCGCGCTGCAGTTCCGCCAGGATGGCAAGGCTGTAGCGGTCGAGGTCCATTTGTTCTCCTGAAGGCCGGATTCGGAGAATGATTTTCTCCAATCGCCACGGCG
>DATKJN010000861.1:0-6141 GCA_035543655.1 Burkholderiaceae bacterium
TGTGATCCTTCGAATACGGGCCGAGCGGGACGACGGTGCGTTTTCCGGCGATCGAGCGCCGGTAGTAGAAGCGCCGGGTTCCGCTGGGTGTGATTCGAAGTACTAGTCGCCCGGTTCCGTGCCAGCCCTCGTCGTCGCTCAGCCAGCGCTCGGTGCGAAAGGCGCGTGCTGCAGTGATCCTCGCCGTGGTCAGTCTCTGCGGCTGTCGCCGGCCGTCCGTGCTTGTTGCCAGTTGGTTGGCAGCCTCGGAGTCCATGACCTGAGAGTGCGCCAGCATTCCCGTTCGAGTCAACTCTAAGTCATTGATTTAGCTCAGGAATTAATGACTCGCCCTGACACTTCCTGACGCGCCCTGAACGCGCCTGATCAACTCGACGGAGGGATTTGGAGTCCTATGGGTCGGTCTCATAATCCTTTGGTCGCTGGTTCGAGCCCAGCACGGCCTACCAGATCGCCGCCGACCGTCGTGTCCTGCGGGCGTGATTGGCACTCACGCGGTCCGGCGCGCCAGTGCGCGCTGGACCTCGCCGACGAATCGCTCGGCGCTGAATTGCGACTTGCCGACGATGTCGGAGATGTGGCCGTTCAGGCGTGCGCGGTCGGCGACGGTGAGGTTCTGCGCGGTGACCACGACGATCGGAATGCGCGCGGTTTCCGGGCTGCTCTTCAGCGCCTCGACCACGTCGAAGCCGTTGACTTCAGGCATCTCGAGATCGAGCGCGATCAAGTCAGGCCGATGGCGCTGTGCCAGTTCGATGCCGGCGCGCCCGCCGTGCGCGGCCAGCACGGCATAACGGTTCTGCCGCAGCTGGCTGGCCAGCAACTCGATGGCCGATGGATCGTCGTCGACCACCAGCACGGTCACTTCGCGCCCGTGAGCGGGCTTGAGCCCAAGGCGATCGAGTCCGTGCAGCAGCGCGTCGCGCTCGATCGGCTTTTGCAGCACCAGCGCGGCGCCGAGCGAGAAACCCTTGCTGTTGTCGGCCACCACCGACACCACCACCACCGGCACCTCGGCCCAATGGGGCACGGTCTTCAACCGCGCCAGGAACTCCCAGCCATCCATGCCGGGCAGCAGGATGTCGAGCGTGATCAGGTCGGGCGTGATGGCCTGCGCCATTTCGAGCGCAGCTTCGCCCGTCGGCACGTGGCGCACGGCGAAGCCCAGGCTCTCGAGCTGTGCGGTCAGCAGCAGCCGCGCCTCGTGGTTGTCTTCGATCACCAGCGCTAGCGGTTGCACAGCGGGCGCCTTCGCCGGCGGCCGCGGCAGGGTGGTGGCGGCACCGTTCTCGCGCCACGGCAACCACACGGTGAAGCAGCTGCCGTGGCCGGGCCGGCTGTTCACGGCGACCGTGCCGCCATGCAATTCGGCGAGGCGGTGCACCATCACCAGCCCGAGCCCGGTCCCTTCGACGCTGCGCGTCACGGTGTTGGAGATCTGGGTGAACGGCTTGAACAGCTTCTGGATGTCGTCCAGCGCGATGCCGATGCCGGTATCGCGCACCGAGATCTCGATGAAACGCTCGGCGTCGCTGGCCGGCAGTGGCATGCGCACGCCCTGGCCGGGTCCGGGCAACGCCGACTCGGCCTGCACGCGATCGACCGCGGCCACGTGAACCACGACCTGGCCGCCACCGGGCGTGAACTTGACGGCGTTGGCCACCAGGTTGAGCACGATCTGCTTCAGCCGCCGGCGGTCCACCTGCAGGGTGCCGAGCGCGGCATCGAACGCGGGCACCACGCGCACGTTGCGGTTGCGCGCCAGTTCGGCCACCATCGTGAGCGCCTCGCCGACCGTCGCTTCGATCGGCACGCGCTCCAGCTGGATGTCGACCTTGCCGGCCTCGATCTTCGACAGGTCGAGGATGTCGTTGATCAGCGCCAGCAGGTGATGGCCGCCCTTGTAGATGTGACCGGCAAACGTGCGCTGGCGTTCGGTCATCACGCCCGCCATGCCGTCCTTCAGCATCTCGGAGAAGCCGATCACCGCGTTGAGCGGCGTGCGCAGTTCGTGCGACATATTGGCGAGGAACTCCGACTTGAAGCGGCTTTGCTCCTCGAGTTCCCTGTTGGTGTCGGTCAGCTGTGCGTTGGTCGCCCGCAGCTGCTGCATCAACAGCTGCAGCTGCGCGGCGCGGCCTCTCTCCACGGCATGGGCGTTCAGCAATTCCGCGTGCATCACACCGTTTTCCAGCAGCAGGCGCGCCAGCACGAAGTTCGCCGCCAGCAGGCCGTACAACCGACCGCTGTAGAAGCCGAGGTCGAAGCGGCCGCCGTTCAACACGGCCGACAGTCCGATGTCGAACAGCCACGCGCACATCACCACGGCCAACCACAGGTCCAGCACCGTAAAGGGCCGACGGCGCCACCACAAGGTGGCCAAGGCCAGCAAGCTGGCGGCCCACACCAGCGAGACCACGGTCAGCATCACGGGCGTGTAGCGGTTCCCCTGCATGATCGGCGGCAGCGGTCCGGCAGTGGCCCAGGCCGTGAATGCCACTGCCGCGCCGACCGCCAGCGCGCAAGTGACGAGCACCTGCCTTGCGATGCCATTGGTGCGCGCGGCTTCGATCGGCTGGTCGCGCTTCAGCGCATAGGCGATCACCACCAGCGGGAAGCCGCCGTGCCAGAACATGTAGATCCACGCCGTGGTCTGTGGACTGGCGCCGAGCAGACCGCTGGGCGAGAACAGGCCCGGAAACGTGAGCGCGTGCGCCGTGGTTGCAGCGGCCGTGAACACGTAGCCGCCGGCCAGCATCAACAGCGCGCGCGAGCGCGCGATGCGGCATTGCCCGAACAACAGCACCGCGGTGATGATGTCGCTCAGGATCAGCGCCGATTCGTAGATCGGGATGAAGGCCCAGACCTGCGGCAGTTGCAGCTTTGCCCACAAGCCTGCCGCCACGAACAGCAGGGCCGACAGAGCAACGGTCCACAGCGCGAGGCGCCGTTCACCAGGGCTGGCCGGTGCGTTGGCGAGCCAGGTCAAGGCCGGCTGGCTCGCTGTCGTGTGGGCTTCAGGCGCTCCCTTTTCCAGCATGGGCTCGATCGAACGCCGGCAAGCCGGCTTGGCAACTGCAGGGCCGGGTCAGACCTTGCACCAATCAGCGGTCGATTGCAATGGCCGCACTGGCGATGTGCCCACCATGCGACGATCGATTGCACACACGCCTCGTGTGTGTTTGGCTCGCCGTTGGTCAATCGTGCTGCTGCCGTCGGTCGATGCGCAGGATCACGCTCTCGTGCGTGACCTGGCGCCCGACCTGGTCGAGTGAGATCGGGCGCGGATGGCCACGCTCGTCCAGGGTTTGATCGCCGATCTCCACCAGCGAGCCGGTGCGCACACGATAGAAGCCCGGAACGGCAGAACCCAAGGATTCGCGGCTGACACGCCGTTCCGGCTGGCGCTCGGTGTTTTGCATGTCGATTCGATGGCGGCGTCGCCGACGCCGCGAGGCAGTGCAAACGAGAACTCGACGATAGCGCGTGAAGCGCGTCGAACCCGCGCGGTGCGCGAATGACCCCTATCCACGCGCCGTTGAATGACCTAGCTGCGTGGTGCTTTCACCACTCGCGCGATGCCGCCGTTGGTGACGATGATCACCGGGTCACCCGGATTCAGCGTCTCGGTGCCCTTGGCCTGCACGATCGCGCGGCGCTCGCCGCCCTTGAGCTGCACCAGGATTTCGACCGCGGCTTCACGCGTGGCGCCGCGCTCCACCGCATTGCCGGCCACGCCACCGGCAACCGCACCGACCACGCCGCCGACAATCGCGCCCGATCCCTTACCCACATGCGCGCCGGCCACGCCGCCGACCACGCCACCGGCTGCTGCCCCGACACCGCTCTGCGAGCCCTCGACCGTGACGTCGCGCGTGGACAGCACCACGGCGTCGATCACGTTGGACATGCGCTGCGCGTCCTCGCGCTTGATCACGTCGGGACTGGTGGTCGAACACGCGGCCAACAGCAAGCTGATGGCCGCGGCTAAAGCAAACGTCGACTTCATGCAGGACATTCCTTTGATCATCGACAACGCGAGTTTCAGTCCCCCGCGGGACGGGCACCAATCGACACGCCCAGCGCATTCGACACCGTCGGCAAGCAGCCACGTGTCGCGCAAGTGATCGTTTGACGCCCTTGTTCTGGATTGGAGCAGCGCCCGCGTTGCTCACACATCATAACTGGCGGGTTTCCACTGATCCGGCGCACCCCCTGGCGCGCGAGCATGCCTGCCGGAGGCGATTAGGGCCCCTACAGAGCCAACCAACCATCACGGCAGGAGACGCAAGTGGCGACCACGTTGAAAGTGAATGGCAAGACGGTAAACGTGAAAGCGGAACCGGACACCCCGTTGTTGTGGGTCGTGCGCGACGAGCTCGGCCTGACCGGCACGAAGTTCGGTTGCGGCGCCGCGCTGTGCGGCGCGTGCACGGTGCATCTGGACGGGCAGCCGATCAGATCGTGTCAAACCCCGCTGTCGGCTGCAGCCGGCAAATCGGTGTCCACCATCGAAAGCCTGTCGCGCAACAACAGCCATCCGTTGCAGAAGGCGTGGATCGCACACGACGTGCCGCAATGCGGCTACTGCCAGTCGGGCCAGTTGATGAGCGCGGCCGCGCTGCTGGCCAACAACAAGAACCCGACCGATTCCGACATCGACAACGCGATGTCGGGCAACATCTGTCGCTGCGGCACCTACGTGCGGGTGCGCGCCGCGATCAAGACCGCCGCCGCCGAAATGCGCGGCGCCAAGGCCTGAGCGAGGAGACCACCATGACACAAGCTCTCACGGTTTCCCGCCGTTCGTTCATCAAGGCCTCCAGCGCCGTCTCGGCCGGCGGCCTGCTGGTGGGCGTAACGATCGCTTCCGGTCCGGCGCGTGCCGCCGGGCTGGTCCACACGCCCAATGCCTGGGTGCACATCAGCGACGACAACATCATCACGCTGATCTCGGCGCGTTCGGAGATGGGCCAGGGCGTCTACACGGCGATGCCGATGCTGATCGCCGAGGAACTCAACGTCGACATCAAGCGCGTCAAGGTGGCGATGGCGCCACCCAACACCAAGCTCTACGGCAACCCGTTGCTCGGCGGCCCGCAGCTCACCGGCGGTTCGACCTCGGTGCGCGACGGCTGGGAGCGGCTGCGTGTGGCCGGCGCGCAGGTGCGCGAGATGCTGATCACGGCGGCGGCCGACAAATGGAAGGTCGACCGTTCGACGCTCAAGGCCGAGAACGGTCTGGTGACCGGGCCCGGCAAGGGTCAGAAGGCCACCTACGGCCAACTCGCCGCCGCGGCATCGAAAGTGCCGGTGCCCGAGAAGGTCGCGCTAAAGGACCCGAGCCAGTTCCGCATCGTTGGCAAGAAGCTCACGCGTCTGGACACGCCATCCAAGGTCAACGGCACTGCGGTGTTCGGCATCGACGTCAAACTCCCCGGGCTGCTGTACGCCTCGCTCGAGCAGAGTCCCGTGCTCGGTGGCACCGTCAAGAGCTTCGACGCGGCCGATGCCAAGAAGATGCCCGGCGTGACCGATGTCGTGCAGATTCCCGACGGCGTGGCGGTGGTCGCCGACACCTACTGGCACGCAGTCAAGGCGCGCCGCGCGCTGAAGGTGCAGTGGGACGAGGGCGCCAACGCCAACCTGAACACCGCCGCCATGGTGGCCGGTACCAAGGCTGCCGCCGGCACCGGCAAGCCGCTGGTGCTCAAGACCGTGGGCGACCCCGACGCGGCGATCAACGCCCCAGGTGCGAACGTGGTGCGGGCCGAGTACATCTGTCCGAACCTGTCGCACTCGCCACTGGAGCCGATGAACTTCACGGCTTGGTACCAGGGCAACAAGATGGACCTCATCGGTCCCACGCAATGGCAAGACGCCGCGCAGGCATCGATCGCCAAGGCGGTTGGCCTCGATCCGGCGACTGTGTCGTTGCAGACCACCTTCCTCGGTGGCGGCTTCGGGCGGCGCATCGACATCGACTTCATCATCCAGGCAGCGCAGATCAGCAAGGCGGTGGGCAAGCCGGTCAAGCTGCTGTGGACGCGTGAAGACGACATGACGCACGACTTCTACCGTCCGATGTCGGTGCACAACATCGCGGCGGCGGTCGGGCCCGACGGCAAGCCCACGGCGATG
>DATKJN010000862.1:0-2607 GCA_035543655.1 Burkholderiaceae bacterium
GCGCCAAGTGCAGCGCGGATCGCAGCACCGATGAGCGACCGGCCGGTGAAGCGGCGGGCGCATCCAACGCGGTCAAGTGGACGATGCCATGCGGTTGACCGTGCCGGGCGCGCACTTCGGCGAACCAGCGATCGAACGACTCGGGGTCGTCGCTGTTCAGCCCGACGGCCATCGCTGGGTTGGTTCCTGCGCCGGCGTCCAGTCGGGCGCACACGCAGCGATGGCCGGCCGTGGTCATCTCGCTCGCCAGGGCGGCGGCGGTGCCGGAACGGTCGGCCACCAAGAGCCACAGGCCGGGCGGCGCGGGCGTTGCGGGGCGATTGGGTGTGGCGGCGGCCTGCTCCCAGATCTCGACGTACACATCACGATCGCGGCTGCGCATCGATGCCGTGGCCGCTGCATCGGCGCGCACGAAGCGCACACCCTGCATCGAAACGACCTCCGATCCTTCATCGGTGCGCAGCCACACATCGGCGCCGAGTCGGTCGTCGTCTCGCGTGACACGGGCTTCGGCGCGCAGGCGTGACGCGGCGCAGCGGCGCAGCGTGATGGTTTGCGCCGCCACCGGCAGCATCACACGCGCCGGACGTTGTCCTTGAGCGCCGGCGGGCGCTGCCGCACTGCACAGCTGAAGTGCCGCATCGATCTGCGCGGCATGGGCCCACGGACCCGTTGGCGGCTCCTGCGTTTCGGTGATTGCCGCCGCACGGTCATCACCGACCGTCAAGTCGCGCAACGTGCGCAGCCGCGGACCGAATGCCACCCCCAACGCGGCGAAGGCGTCGTAGAAGGCCTGGTGATCGACGGCCAGCGGGCTCGCCGAGCGCGCGGAAGGTTGCGACGCCGGTACGTCAGTGGGTGCGAGTCTCGCCGTTGCGCCGGCCACACGCTGCCAGCCGCGGCCGTCGCTCGTGTGCAACTCGACGTGCCAGTGCGACGCGCTGTGCCGGCGCACGGTCGTCTGCCAGCGCGCGGGCGCGGCAGCCGTGTCATCCGGCAGTTCGAGCGGACGTTCGATCGCGAAGTCTTCGAGCGTGATGGCGTCGCCACCGAGCATCTGCATCGCGGCACTGGCCAACACCTCGACCAGGGCCGCCGCGGGCATCAGCAGCCGGTCGAAGATGCGGTGGTCGCCCAGCCACTCGGTCGGCGCGGTCCACGACGACATGCCGCCCTCGAACACGGCGGGCTCGACGGCGGCCAGAGGCAGCCTCGCGCCCAGCAGTGGATGCGCGGCGGCATCGGGCCTTGAAACCCGACCGGTGGGGCGTTGTCGGATCCAGTGGCGTCGGCGCTGCCATGGATAGGGCGGCAACGACACCACGTCGCCCTCGACACCTTGCAGGGCATCCCAGTCCAACTCCGCTCCGGCGGCGTAGGCGGTGGCGGCAGCCTGCAGCAGCATCTCGCGCTCGGGTCTGCCGCGTCGCAATGTCGGCAACGACGTGAACACGCCCGCCTTGTCAGTGAGGGTGTCGGCGACCGACGCGGTCAGAACGGGGTGCGGCCCGATCTCCAGGAACACGTCGACACCATCGTCGGCCATCGCGTCGATGGCCGGCGCGAACTGCACGGGCTGTCGCACGTTGCGGCTGAAGTACGCGCCATCGAAGGCGTGACCGGGTGGCGTGCGCGCGCCGGTGACGGTCGAATAGAAGGCCACCGACGGCGTGCCGCCGGCCACGCCTTGCAAGGCCTCGCCGAGCCGGGCTGCGCAGGGTGCCATCTGCGCGCTGTGGAACGCATAGGGCATCGGCAGCCGCTGCACGGCGACGCCACCTGCGGTCAAGGCGGCCAACGCGGCGTCGAGGGCGGCGGTCTGGCCGGCCAGCACCACGCTGCGCGGCGCGTTGACCGCCGCGATCGAGAGCGCGTCGCGCCAAGGTTGCAGCGCGATCGATGCCTCGGATGCACTCATGGACACGACGGCCATGTGGCCGGCACCGGCGGCTTGCTGCATGGCACGTCCGCGCTGCCACACCACGTGCGCCGCATCGGCGAGTCCGAGCACGCCGGCCACGTGCAGCGCGGCGACCTCGCCCACGCTGTGGCCCACGATGGCCGCCGGCTCCACACCCCACGATTTCCACAGTGCGGCCAGTGCCACCTGCAGCGCAAACAGCGCCGGTTGCGCGAATTCCGTCTGCGCAAGGCGCGAATTGCCGGCATCCACAACCGACCATTCATCGCGCAAGGTCCAGCCGGACAACGGTCGCAGCAAGGCATCGACGGCATCGAATGCGTCGCGAAACGCCGGCTCGCTGCCGTGCAGCTCGCGACCCATCTCCGACCACTGCGGACCCTGCCCGGAGAACACGAACCCCACACGGGGTGCGCCAGCGCGCCGCGTTGCCGACGCATTGCTGCCGGCGATCCACTCCTGCAGACGCGCGCGCCATTCGGCCTTGCTTCGGCCTGCCACGGCCAATCGGCGATCGAGGTGGCTGCGTCGCTGCGATGCCGTGAAGACCAGATCGTCGCTGCTTGCCGGCGTGCGCTGCAAGAAGTCGATCCAGTGCGTGGCCGCCGCGTGCAGCGCGCCGTCGTCTTGCGCCGACAGCGGCAGCAGCAGCAATCGATCCTCGGCCTGCGTCACCGGGCCGGCAT
>DATKJN010000863.1:0-9871 GCA_035543655.1 Burkholderiaceae bacterium
GCTGAAGCGCGCCTCGGCGCGCCAGCTGCGGGTCGTCGTCGTCCATCAACCCATCGCGGTGATTCGCAGGGACGACCAGCGCGACCGGCTGCGCGGCGCTGCCGACGCGGCGATCGCTCGCTGGTCCGAGGCGGGTGCCGATCTCGTGCTGGGCGGGCACATCCACTTGCCCTACGTGGCCGCCCTGCACGAGCGTGTCAACGGACTTCCGCGGCGAATGTGGGCGGTGCAGGCTGGCACGGCGGTCTCGCACCGCGTGCGGCCGGGCGCGCCCAATTCGGTGAACGTCATCCGCTGGGGCGACACGCTGCCTCAAGGCCGGTGCGTCGTCGAGCGATGGGACTATCGCGCACAGCCAGGAAGCTTTGCAAAGGAAGCCGAACACGTGCTCGACACCGCTCGTTGAGGTACACGGGGACTGCAACGCCGACTTCCCGTGCGATCTTTCGAGTTGCCGGGATCAGCGACCACTCAGCAGCGATTGCGATCGGACGCGCTGAACTCAACGCCGTTGGCGAGCTGCTCCGCGGTAGCAGCTCTTCTAGGCCGCTGCGCGACTTTTGCCTTGCACCGCGCAATCAATTCGTCGCGGTTGTTGAATAGGAAAGCGTGCATCCCTTCCCTACAGGAGATTCCTTTCCGGCCCTCAAAGTGTCCGGGGCGAACACGACGTCGTGGTCAACATGTCGAGAGTGGATCGATGCGTTCAGCTGGCAAGTCGTGACCGGCGGGCAGAATACCGTGGCTGCTACGACCGCCAAGCGTTCTGATCCGACCGGGGCCAGCTCCAGGACCCGCAGGCCGTCGAGAACGCACGCCTTCCGGGTCGCTGCGGCGGATCGGCCCGCTCGGCCCCAAGCGCGAACCCCACCGCCGCCAATGCGTGCAGCTCGGTGGTGTCGAACAGCGGCACGTCGACGTCGTGCGCCTCGAGCGCCAGCGACAGCTCGGTGCAGCCGAGGATCACGCCTTCCGCACCACGCGGGCGCAGCTGTCGCACGATCGCCTGCAGCCGCCGACGCGACTCGGCGTTGACGTGGCCCTTGCAAAGCTCGTCGAAGATCACGCGGTGCACCTCGGCGCGGTCGTCCGCGCCGGGGATCACGCAGGTGATCCCGTGGCGCGCGAGACGCTCGACATAGAACTGCTGTTCCATCGTGTAGCGCGTGCCCAGCAGCGCGACGCTGCGGCAGCCGGACGCATGTATCGCGGCGGCGGTGACGTCGACGATGTGCAGCAGCGGGATCGACACCGCCGCCTGCACCGCCTCTGCAACGCAGTGCATTGTGTTGGTGGCGATGAGCACGCACTCTGCGCCGGCTCGCTCGAGCGTGCGCGCGACGCCGGCGAGCTGTGTCGCCAGCACGTCCCACGCGCCGGCCTTTTGGGCCGCAACGATCTCCTCGAAGTCGAGGCTCGCGAGGTGCAGGTTCGCCGAGCGAAGGCCGCCGAGGCGGCGTCCGACCTCGCGGTTGATGATGCGGTAGTAAAGCGCGGTCGATTCCCAGCTCATGCCGCCGATGAGACCGATCGCCTTCATGCCGCCACCTCCGCGGCGTGCCTGCGAACCACCCGCGCCGGAATGCCGGCGACCGTGCAGTGGGCGGGCACCGGTGCGAGCACGACGCTGCCGGCGGCGACCCGACTGCCGAGCCCCACCTCCAGATTGCCGAGCACCTTCGCGCCGGCGCCAAGCAGCACGCAACGGCGCACTTTCGGGTGGCGATCGCCGCGCTGCTTGCCTGTCGCGCCGAGCGTCACGCCGTGGAAGATCGTGACGTCGTCTTCCACCACCGCGGTCTCTCCGATCACGACACCCGTCGCGTGATCGAAGACCACGCGACGCCCGAAAGGCACCGCGGGATGGATGTCGACTTGCAGCGCAAGCGCCGTCTGGTTCGCGAGCCATGCCGCGGCGTCTTGCCGCCCGCGGCGCCAGAGGCTGTGCGCCACCCGGTGCGCCTGCAGGGCGTGGAAGCCCTTGAAGTGCAGCAAAGCGTGCAGCGGCGAGTCGCACGCCGGGTCGCGGGCCGACACCGCCTCGAGATCGGCCTCGATCGCAGGCAGCACCGCCGGGTCGCCGACCAAGGTCTCGGTGACGAGTCCGCGTAGCGTGGCGACATCGTCGCGGTCGTAGACAAGGCGTCGTGAGAGCACGGCGGCGATGATGGCCGGCGGGGTCGCCGGCGTGAGCACCGTCTTCGCGAGCTGGAGCCTCAACGACGGTTCGCGCGCCGCGGCCTCCAGCGCCAAGCGCTCGATGTCGCACCACAGGTCGCGCTCATGCCGCGCCGGCGGTCTCGTCGCCGCCTTCACGTCGCCGTGCCTGTCGAGCACGAGAACCCCTTCATCCATGTCGAACACCTCCTGCTCGCCGTGCGTCGGCGCGGTGTTCACACTCTCGGCGACGCGGCGTGGCATGTCTTGAAGGCGCCGTGAAACGTTCTTCAATCGGATGAATCGGCGAGGGGCGCGCAGATAAGCCACAGCAGCCCGTCCACGCTTCGCCCATGACCCCGGCGGCCGAGCTGATCCTTCGCCACGGCGACCTGATGGGTCGGTTGGTCAGACCGCTCGCAACTGCGGTCCACGCGTTGCAGCTCACGGGAGGGGCCCGAGCCTGCAGACCCAGGTGCGTGAGGATCCGATCCGGCAGAACGAGCTCGACATGGAGATCGCGGTCGAGGACAAGAAGCGGCAGATCCAGGGAACATGAGAATTGAGACTGCCCCGCCCACAAGGTAAAGCGACGTTCGACCGCTAGCGCTCGCCCCACCCGAACCAGCGCCTGATCGCGTCGCCGGCGCGGCGCAACGTGTCTGTGAGCGCAACCCCGGCGCGGCCGGGGAAACTGGCGGATCCATCGATGGCGTTCTCGGCCAATGCGAGGCGCGTGAGGTCACCGACCACGTGCAGTGCGTTGTTCGCCCCTTGACCCCAGTGATCGCTGCGCATTGTCACGCGCGGGTCGTTGAAGCCGACCCAGGCACCGGTGACAAGCTGCGGGTGCATCAGCATGAACCAGCCGTCGGCGTTGTTCTGGGTGGTGCCGGTCTTGCCGGCGACGTCGGCTTGAATCCCATGTGCCTCACGGATCCCGTGTCCGGTGCCACGCTCGACCGCAGCGCGCAGCATGTCGATCAACGCGACCGCAATGCTGGAATCAAGGACGCGTTCGGGCGCAGCGTTGTCGGACGGCGCGAACTGCGCCACCAGCCTTCCTTGAGGATCGGTGACGTGCGTCACCATCAGCGGCGCCCGGTACTCGCCGAGCGACGCGATGCTGGCGTAGGCGCCGGCCATCTCGAGCAGCGTCACGGAACTGGTGCCCAGGGCGAGCGATGGCACCGCGTCGAGCTTGCTTTCACGCACGCCCATGCGCTGCGCAAAGGCCGCCACCTTGCGCGTGCCGACCGCCTCCATCACCTGCGCCGTGACGCTGTTGCGCGAGTAGATGAGGCCATCCTCGAGCGTGGATCCGCCTTCGGCACGCGCCGCGTCGCTGGGCTTCCACACGCTGCCGTCCGGCAGACGGATCGAGACCGCACCGTTGCGAAACACCCGCTGAGGATCGATGCCCGCTTCGAGCGCGGCGCCGTAGACGAATGGCTTGAAGGTCGAACCCGGCTGTCGGCGCGCCTGTTGAACGTGATCGAAGGCGTCAGTTGCGAAGTCGCGGCTGCCGACCCAAGCCCGCACGTGGCCGTTGCGCGGGTCGACGGCAACGAGCCCCGCTTCCAAGCGCGACTTGCGACCGCGCAGCGCCGCCATGAAGCCGGCATCGGCGCGCAACCTGGCGAGCGCGGCGTCCTTGTCGATGCCCTCGTCAAGCAAGCTCGCATACTCCGCTGACTCGCGGACGAACGCTTCCAAGAGGCCCGGCTGGCTGGCCCACAGGTGCGCGAAGGGTTCGACCTTGCGGTGCGCCTTCTGGTAGGAATCCATGCGGGTCGACAGCAGCTTGGCGCTCGCACCAGCCCACTCGACATCGGCCACGGCCTGGAGTGCTTCGAGCCGGCGCTCCAGGGCCTGGTTGGCCAGACGCTGCAGCTTCGGATCGATCGTCGACTGCACGACCAGGCCATCGGCATAAAGATCGTAGTCGAGCAGCTTGCCCCAGCCGATCAGCCAGCGCCGCACCACGGCGGCAAAGTGAGGCGCCAGGCCGCTCTCCACGTCCTGGCGCACGAATGTCAGGCGCAGCGGACGGCGACTCAGACGCTCGTAGGTCGGCCGGTCCAGCTTGCCGTGCTTGACCATCTGCGCGAGAACCAGGTTGCGCCGGTCGCGCGCCCGTTCCGGACTCGTCACCGGGTTGTAGGCGCGCGTGCCCTTCAGCATGCCGATGAGCGTGGCGCCATCGTCCACGGTCAGCTCGCGCGCCGGCTTGTTGTAGTAGGTCCGCGCGGCCATCTCGATGCCGAACGCGTTGTAGTGGAAGGAGACCGTGTTGAGGTAGGCCTCGAGGATCTCGCGCTTCGTGTAGTGCCGCTCGAGCTTGACGGCGGTCACCATCTCCTTGAGCTTGCGCGTCGCCGTGGGCGCGCGCCCGATCTCTGCAGGAAAGAAGTTGCGCGCAAGCTGCTGTGTGATTGTCGATCCACCCTGGCGCTCACCACCGACGGTATGAAGCACCGCCGACAAGCTCCGTTGCCAGTCCACCCCGGGGTGGTCCCAGAAGCGATGGTCCTCGACTGCAATCAACGCATCGATGACGTGCTTGGGAATGTGATCGAGGGCAATCCATTCACGATTCGACCGCCTGAAGGTGGCAAGCACGGAGCCGTCGGCGGCGAGCAGCACGCTGGGCCGTTCGTTGCGCGCCTTCAGCACGCGGTCGACAGCCGGGGTGAACGGAATCAGTGTCAGCGCATAGGCCAGCAGCAGCAACACGATCGCCAGCGCCGCCACACCGAACCGGCGGAGTACGAGCAGCACGCGTTGGCGCGCGCCAAGGCCCGGGTTGAACGGCGCTCGAAGATAGGCGAACAGCCCGGCGAGCATGAAGAGAGAAATGCCTCGACTGCTGCGGGCGGCGATGCGCTGCGGTCAGCGCCTGAAGGTCGTGATGGCGCTTTTGAACCACGCCACCGCCTGCCGAAGTCCATCGCCCAACAACTCGGCGTGGCGCAGCAGCAGCACGCCGAGCCAGACGGCCGCGGTCAGGATCGCCATGACGAAGGCCCAGCGGTAGACGGCGATGGAATTGCCCGACATCAGTGGCCGCATGACCGGCCACAGCACGACATACGCACACGACAGCACAAAGATGATTGCCGACGCGGTTACCAACGAGTGGCACGCGCTGAAGCGACTCTGCGCGTCTCGCAAATACCGCGCCGTTCGGGCTGCTGCCATCCAGACGAGGAACAGCGCACCCGCCTGACCCCCGGCGCGTGCGAGGTCAGCGGCATTGAGACCACCTCCGCCGAAGAGCCGCGCGCGGACGATCACCGTGGATTCGAACAGGTCGGTGCTGGCGAGCGCCGTCCCGAGCACGAGGGCCACGATCGCCACCGCCGCGTACTGCAGCGCCCAGACACAGCCCGCGAGGTGCGGCCGCTTGGCGCGAGAGTCGGCGACGAAGCTTGTCGGAGATGTCGGATCCAAGTGCTGCGCAGAGGTGGGGACTTGCAGTGGTGGCGAATCGATCACGGTGCGCAGCCGTCCAGGCGGCGCCACGTCGTCGCTCGGCACACCCGTGCTGGTATGAAGCAATCGAGTCGGCTGAAGTACGGTCGCCGCATCAGACAAGTCGACCTGAACCACCGCCTTTCCCTGGGCAACCGAAGGCACCCACTCGCCCGCGAGCCCGGCTCGGAATTCATCCGCCGTCTGTGGGCGAGCTTTTGGCCGCAACGCCAGTGCGGCGTCGATGGTAGCCAGCAGCGCTTCGCCGTACACGGACCCATCGGCGGCGCGCAGGCCATCGCGCGCCTGGAGCAGTTTCGGTACCGAGTCGTGCAGGACGCGCGATGGAGCCGTGCTCGGCGGCCGCCCGCTGATGCAGAAGTAGAGAACTGCAGCCAGGGCGTACAGATCGGTCCACGCGCCTTGATGCATGTCGGTCGATTCACCGTACTGCTCGATCGGCGCGAAGCTTGGCTTGAGGATCGCGGTGAGCGACTGCGTCTGGTCGCCGATCACGCGCCGTGCCGCGCCGAAGTCGAGCAGCACCGGCGCGCCGGTGGGCAGCAGCAGGATGTTGTCGGGCGCGATGTCGCGATGGAACACGCGCTCCGCGTGCAGCACGTCGAGCGCACCGAGCAGTGGGACCGCCACGGCCCGTAGCCATCCCTCGCACGGCGCGCCGCCCATCGCCGCACGCGCCGCGCGCAGCGTCTGGCCCTCGTAGTACGGCATCGTCATGTACGCGGTGCCGTTGGCTTCCCAGAAGCGGAGCACCTTGACGAGCGCCGGGTGATCAAAGCGTGCGAGCAGTCGCGCCTCGTTGACGAACGAGCGCATGCCCAGCGCAAACATGCTCGCATCGGCCTCGGTCCGTACGGTCACCGCCTGTCCGCGTCGCTCGGCCAATGCCGAGGGCATGAACTCCTTGAACGCCACTAGACGCTCAAGCGAGTGGTCAAACGCCAGATACACGATGCCGAAGCCGCCGATGCCCAGTACGCGCTTGATCTCCAATTCGTCCAAGCGCGTGCCAGGTGGCAGCGTGGCTGGTGCGGTTGGACTCAGCGTGTTCATGGCGTCTGGGCAAAACGCACCATTCTTAGCGCGTCGCGGGGCGAAGCATGACGAGATCGATCGGCGTCATCGACCGTTGCGGTCCAATTTCACGGGCAAGGGCTGACGCAAGGCCGCTGCGACAACGACGTCTACAGGTCGTGCCTGCTGCGTGACGAGCTTTCCCTCGCTGAGCCGAGAGCACCCGCGGCTTCGGTGCAGCCAACTGCGGCGGCTCAGAAGGTTACGCAGTGTTGCGCTCGTGGAGCGGCGTCCGCCTTCGGTCGTGACCCGAACCGTCCGCTTCTGTTCTGTTTGCGGTTGTCGGATACCTGCACGCGATCGAGCAGGGTGCAACGGTGGGCGACCGCGCAGTGGCAGGTGTCGAACAAGCCTCAGGGAAGGAGCGCGGGCACGCGCCACCACGGTTGAGTGAGCACGCGGTTGCTACTCGATGATCCGGTCGGCGCGCGCCAGCATCGCGGGGGGCACCCTCAGCCCGAGCGCTCGGGCCGCAGGCATGTTGATCGTCAAGCTGATACTGCGCGCTTGCTCGATGGGGATAGCGCTGGCGCTGCCGCCCTTCAGGATCTTGTCGGTGAATACCGCGAGAGCCCGGAAGCCCTCCGTAATGGTGGGCCCATAACTTACCAGGCCGCCAGCATCGACGAACTCCGTCCAGCCGTACATACAAGGCACCCGCGCCTCGGCAGCCATCTGTGCGATGTCCTTGCGGTGATTGAGCGTGAGCGAGTCGGGGAAGACGAGCACGGCATCGAACTTCGCCGAGCGGATGGCCGCGAACGCCGGAGCGAGTTCCTGCGGCGTCAGCACGAGGTAGCGGGTGACCTCGGCGCCGAGACGGCGTGCCGAATCTTCCGTGACGCGATATTCGAGTAGTTCCCCGGCATGCTCGGGGTTGGAGAGCAAGGCGATGCGGCGGGCGCCGGGCAGCAGGTCCCTCAGCACTTCGACGCGCTTGGCGCAAAGTTCCATCGCCATGAACGTCATGCCGGTCATGTTGCGGCCAGGCTTGCCCAAGCTGTTGGCGAATCCGGCCGCCACCGGATCGCCGCTGTAGGCAAAGACGATCGGCACCCGGTCGCGCGCGGCAGTGGTGAAATTGACCGACGGTCCGCGTGAAACGAGCACCTCGATGCGATCGGCGACCAACTCATTAACAAGCGCCGGCAGTTGCTTGAAATCGTTGTTCGCGTAGCGCGAAGTGATCACATAGGACTCTGCCTCGACATGTCCGAGGTTGCGCAGTCCATCCCGGAGCAACGCGAGTGCCGGATCGGGCTCTTGAAGGTACGACAGCCATCCCACCCGCCGCGGATTGCCCCGCTGCGCCAGCGTGCTGCCGGGACCGATCAGCACCGATGCGACGAGGCAACCCACTAGGTCACGGCGGTTCACGGGACAAGTCTATCGGTTGTGTCATGTGCGAACAACGAGCGCAATGCAGTCGGTCCCTCGTTCACCTGCGGGCAAAGACGTTCATGTGAGCCCCCGGAGGGTGACCATTCTCAAAGCGTGGTCGGCGCCGGCATCCGTGCGCGAATGCGGAGTCGATCACGGGTGGCTGCTAGGCCACACGCGGGCTTGGCCGTGAGTGTTGGGCGCCAAACTCGCGCCATGGTTGCGCACTCGACGCTTGACAGTTCAATTGTGAACACCGGCCCCTCTGGTCGTCTGGGTATGCAAGTGCTTCAATCTGTTGGCCGGAGGGACAACCGATGGGCAAGACACGAGGCGATCTGAGGATCGCTCGGCGCATCTTTCTCAGTGAGATGGCAGCCGCGCTTGCGGCGATGCCGCGGGTTGCAACCGCGCAGGCCAAGCCGCGGCGTGTCGGCGTTCTTTGGGTGCCCGGTGAGAGCGGCGTTCGCTCAAGCGCGGCTTGGGATTCGTTCCGACTGGCGCTGGAGGAAGAGGGCTGGACCGCGGGACGTGAGGTGCTGTTCGAGCACCGTTACGCCAATGGGGATCAAGATCGCTTTCGCACGTTGACGCGCGAACTGCTGGCGGCAGGCGTCGAAGTCATTGTCGCCTCTGGAGGCCAAGCCGCGCTGGATGCGTCGAACGAGACTCGAACGGTTCCAATCGTCTTTGTCGCTGCGCCCGATCCGGACCTTTACCTTGTACCGAACCTTGCTCGCCCGGGAAGCAACGTGACAGGCGTAGCGAGCCTGTCGACGTCGTTGATCAGTAAGCGCCTGGAACTGCTCAAGGAGGCATTTCCCGGCATCTCCCGCGTGGGATTACTGCCGTTCACGACTGCGAGCAGGAACAACAGCGCCTACCAACACGCCAGCGCATTGGGCTTAGAACTTCGAGCCGCCGATGTGCAGCGAAAGGAAGATCTGGCGCAGGGGGTCGCGGCAGTCGGTCGTACCGACGCTTGGTTCGTGCAAGACGAGGTGCTGTATCTCGCCCACGCAAAGGCGGTTGTCGAGGTCTTGTCCGGTCAGCGCAAACCAGCGATCTATCCTCATACCGAGTTTGTTCGGGCTGGCGGCCTGATGGCGCTTGCTACCGATCTAACGGATCAGTTCAAACGAGCGGCATCGTTCGTTGACAAGATCTTGCGCGGTGCTCGCCCTGGCGACCTGCCTGTCGAGATGCCGACAGTCTTCACTCTGGCTGTCCATCGCGGCGCGGCACGCACACTCGGCTTGCCGATTTCGCAGGCTGTGCTGTTGCGCGCCAACGTGATGATCGAATGAATCGCCGTCGCGGAATTGCTGCGATCGTTGCGGCTCCAGCAACCTGGCCGCTTCACTGCGGCGCGCAATCCCATGGAAAGGGCAATCGCATCGGTTGGCTGGCATCCGATGCAATCAGCCCTGGAGAGGCCTACAGGCAATTCGTTCGCCGTGCAGCCGAGCTCGGTTATGTTGAGGGCCGTAACCTCTTCATTGACTACCGTTCGTTTGGCTCGATTGCCGAGGGCGAACAGAAGGCGAACGCTCTGGTGCGTGCCAACGTCGATCTGCTGGTGGCGCAAGCTCCGTCGGCGTTGCTGGTTGCGCGCAAGGCCACGGGCACCATTCCGATCGTCACCTTCTTTGTTGGGGACCCAGTGCAGATGGGCGTGGTCCAGTCGTTGGCCCGGCCTGGCGGCAACGTGACAGGGTTCGCATGGGACAGCGGCTTCGAGGGCACCGGGAAGTTGCTGGAGGTG